>NZ_JBGOSN010000053.1:0-24463 GCF_046335115.1 Paracoccus sp. P2
GCTCGCTGATCGACCGGATCGTGCTGACGCCGGGGGAGGATCGGATCGAGATCGACGTTCAGGGCGATCTTGCCGGAATCCTTACGCTTTCGGCGCAACGCAAGAACCCCGCGGCGGATGCAGCGGGGGCGCAAGTAAAGATGGTTGCGGGGGCCCGCAACCACCGAGACCAACACTCGCTCGAAGTCCTTGTATAGAAAGAGATAATCGCCCTTTCAGCTTCTTTCTATGGACGCGAAAATCGATCTCGGCCACTGGAAAAGCTACGACTGGCCTATTCCTTGACCCTACCCTTCCTGCGCAATCTGTCAATGCTGGGCTACCGATCCGAACGCTACCCGCCTGGTTTCTGGTTAGCCCGGGCCTGAATATCGCCGCACCGCTTGATGACAGCCTCGAAGGGCGGCGCATCCGCGAGCAGAAGCCCGTCCTCTGTCATGCGCCGGTAATCATCGCCAAGCGCCGCCAAAGCATCGCCCCGAGGGACAAGCTGCAGCTGCCCCGCCACGGCCGCACTGTAGTCGATCACCGAACGGTCGGTGGCCTTTTCGGAAAAGAACATCTGCTTATGCGCGGCGACGGCCTGCGCCAGATCGCGATCAGCCAGCGCGGCATCGGCAAGACCTGCTTCATCCAGCTTGGCCAGGTCATACCAATGTCGGGCAAAGCGATCACCGCGCAGGCGCGCCTGAAGGCAGAAGACATGCGCGGCCGTCGCCTTCTCCCAAAACGTCCGCTCGGCATGCATGACCCGTGGCCGGGCAGCGGGAAAAGCTACACCTTCGACGAAGCCGGCAGCGTCGCAGGCTACGTCCCGGACGCTTGCAGGCTCGCCGGTGGAGCGAGCCCCGAATTCCAGCATCACCGAGGGTGACACATAGCCCGATCCACGTCCGGTCGGCTCATAATCGACGAACAGCTTGTCGCCCTCAATGCGGATGGCGCCCGGAACGCCATCCCTCGTCATCGCTTCCGCAATAAGATGCCGGACATCCCCGGCCACCCATTCCGGCAGACGCTCGCGAACCGCGGTGGACCAGCGCTTCTCCTCGCTGCGGGTTTTCGGCAGGGCCGCCTCGCCGTCTCCGACCAGATCCGGCACCAGCCTGCGAATGTCATAGGTCAGATCGACGTCCTCGGAGAAACGCTGGATGACGCCATAGGCCTTCGACAGCGAGGTTCCGCCCTTGAACACGAGATGCTCGCCGAGCGTAGAGCCGAAAAGGGCCTGCAGCACCCAGACCACCCAGACATCCTTCTCGAGCAGATGCAGCGGACGGCCGGATCGATCCGCGGCCACGCGCAATGCCTCTTGCCGGTCCTCGGCAGAAAAGGTGAAGAAATCCTCAGCCATGGGCCGCCTTGCTGACACTTCTGGCGAGCCAGGTCGGGAATTGGGGCGCAGCCGTCACCAGCTCAGCGAACGCGGTTGGCGGCAGCTTTTGTTTCAGGGCATCCAGCGCCAGATCGGCTTTTTCGGGCCCTAGCCATGCCAGCGCGCGAACAGCCTGACCGGCTGGCTTGTCGGCCAGGGCAAGCTGCCAGCGCGGCGCGTGGCGCAATTCGACGACCTGTTTGCCGAGGGCGATCATCCGGCTGCGCCCCGAAGTCAGATAGACCGACCGTATCGGAACCTGGGTGGTCAGGCCGAGGTCGTTCGCCGCCGCCGCACCGTTCGGCACGATCACCTCGCCACGCTGCATCGCCAAGGCCTCGACGGTCTGTTCCACCGAAGGCGCGCGGGTGCCGAACCGGCTGGTGACCGGGCACAGGTAGAGTCCCCGGCTAGCGCGGATCAGCTGCCCGCGCTCGGCAAGGCGCGACAAGGCCTGGTCCACCCCTGCCCGGCTGCCGAGATGCAGGAGGCCCTTCGCCGTCAGAGGCGTTCCCTCGGGAAGCCGCTCCGCATGCGCCAGAATCTGTTCGGTCAGTCGTTGCATGGCCCCGTCTCCTGTCAGGAATATATGTAACTTTCTGACAGTTTGCAACGGATGCTCAGAGTCCGGAGGCAAGCAACTCGTCGTGAGCCTATGAACTCGCAAGCGTGGCAAGCATCAAAGCAATATCACTTGCAATATCCTGTCGTCGATCCAATATCTCTGCATGAGACTGATTCTGGACACCGCCACGATGGTGGCCGCAATCCGCAGCGATACCGGGGCCTCCCGGCGTCTTCTGGTGGCGGGGCTGGAGCGACGGATCACGCTGCTGGCCTCGGTGCCGCTGATGATCGAGTATCACGCGGTACTCACGCGGCCGGAGCATCTGGAGGCGTCCGGCCTGTCGGTCGAGGACGTGAATGTGCTGCTCGACGCGGTGGCGGCGGTGGTCGATCCGGTGCGGCTGGCCTTCCTGTGGCGGCCCGCCGTGCGGGATCAGAACGACGACATGGTACTGGAGGCGGCGGTGAACGGAAGGGCCGATGCCATCGTGACCTTCAACCTGCGCGATTTCGGCCAGGTGGCCGAGCGCTTCGGGATCGAAACCCTCGCGCCCGGTGCGGCGTGGCGAAACGTGGAGAAGAGGCTATGAGAAAGAGCAATTTCGCGCTGCGGCTCCAGCCCTCGCTTCTGGAGGAGGCCCGCAAAGTCGCCGAGACCGAGGGCGTGGCGCTGAACCAGTTGATCAACGTCGCCGTAGCCGAGAAGCTCTCGGCCCTCCGGGTGGAGAGCTATTTCGAGGAGCGCGCCGCGCGAGCCGACATTCCCAAGGCACTCGACGTCCTCAAGCGGGCAGGCAAGGGGAGGAAGCCTATGCTAGGGGATGAGATGGACGGGTGAAGTCGGGTTGCTCACCTGCGCGCTTACTTACATAGATCGTCCCAACGGGCAGGAAGCGGCGGTTCGCTGCGTTCCATATGAGCGGCGAAACTGGTTCGTAACGACACTCTTCCGCCGTTGCTCCCGCTCGCGGATACGGCTAGAACTAATGGGGCATCAGCGGCCTGCAATCAACCAAGTGTTGTGTTACCTGCGACACCTGCGAGAAGGTTACTTTCAACTCGCCCCGCTACATGCTGTTACGGAATTGCCAAATTCCCGCGACGTTGGGAATGCGAGATTGTAGGTCGTTGATGCACTCATGTCGTTAAAGCGTTTTACCAATTTAAGACAGATCGCTTTTGGGCTTCGTCGAAATTATCGAAGAAAATTTGTCTACATTGCCTATGGGCTAGCTCCAGGCGCACGATACAAAGAATTCACCATCCCAAAGAAAAGTGGTGGCACCAGACGCATTTGTGCCCCTCGGATTGCGCTTCTCCGGTTGCAGCGGGACGTCCTCCGCCTTCTAGAGAACGATTATCGTCCTCGGGCCCATGTCCATGGATTTGTCGGAGGCCATCAACGTAGTATCGTGAGCAACGCTCGGCAACACATTGGCAAGCGATGGGTACTCAACATAGACCTCGAAGATTACTTTGAAACAATTCACTTCGGGCGTGTCCGTGGGCGCTTGATGGCCCCACCCTATAACTACCCTGAAGAGATCGCCCAGTTCATCGCGCACATCGCTTGCTTTCAAGCTGAAAAGGAGGTCGATGGCAGCCGTCGAACAACTCATGTGTTGATGCCAGGGGGCGCACTTTCGCCAATACTTGCAAATATCGTGTCGGATAAGCTGGATGCTGAATTGTCTCGACTTTGCAGACAAATTGGGTGCACCTATACGCGATACGCCGACGACATAACCATATCTTCCAATCGCAGGACTTTTCCTGCACCAGTAGGCCGGTTCGCAAACCCCGACACCCATCATGATTTTATTCTATCCGACTCCTTCCAACAGATCATTGAAGACAACGGATTTAGAATTAATCATGCAAAGACACGCCTATTGGGCCGCGCCTTCCAACAGGAAGTCACGGGACTTGTTGTTAATGAGAAGGTCAACGTCAAGCGCAGATTTGTTCGGGATGTCCGCGCCATGCTTCACGACTGGCAATTCAACGGATATGCGGCGGCGGCAGCGCGCCATTTCGATGAGAAGCGCCCAGATAGAGGCCGTTTGCCGGAACAGGAAGCCACTAACTTTGAGTGGGTAGTACACGGGAAGATCGAGTTCATTCGGCAAGTTAAAGGATCCACGGATCAAGTTTTTCGGAATCTCGCCACGAGATTTAATGATTTATGCACAGGCCAGATGTTTCCTATTCCGCTGGTTGAGGATCGCGAGATTCTGGACGCTGCTGTTTGGTATCTTGAAAATGACACTGATGGTGGCTCAGTGGGCACTTGCTTCGCGGTCGCGGAGAACCTCTTTGTAACTTGCGCACACTGCCTCGGACCGAATTTGCGCATCTTCCCGCGACAAAACACGAAATTCGCAATGGAAGCCGACGAAGTAGCACGAGATGATCACAACGATCTCGCGTTAATTCGAGCACGAACGCCTTTGGCAGCTTACAGGCCAGCGGCGACCCTGCAAATGGCATCAACAGCAGAAGCTAGCACACTCAGCGTCCGTTCTGCGGTGCAGGCCGCAGGTTACCCTTCGAATCTTGACAATACATCGCTGACGATCAATGCAACTGAAGTCACAGGGTTTTCGCGGCAGACTTTCGACGGCACTCCGGCTACGTCAGACAACGTGATTGCCTTGTTATCGGGTACCTACGAGGGCATGAGTGGCGGTCCCGTGTTGTTCGCAGGCAAGGTCGTCGGTGTTATCGTTAGAGGGCCGAACGACGATGATCGAACAATCCCCTTTTTGGCAGTCAGATCAAATTTTGTTGACGCTTTACTCGCAATTACTTAGTGATCGCTGCGAGTTTTATCAACCGAATTGCGGGTCTGAGTTAATCTTAAGCTGCAAATATTAAGCACCTAGCGCAAACCCTTAAGCATTCTTTTTGCTTCGCTTTCATTCCCACTTGAAAATATATTTGATGCGCCGCATATTGGATTATAATTCGACTTATCTATTTGACTCCAATGCGAGCCCTGTTACTCTCGCATATGGGTTATGATCTGCTTTATTTGATACCGTGGGCCTGAAGGCATGAGATGAGGAGGTCCGCGATCCCCGCCCCTCTAAGATGAACGCCAATCTCGTCCAGCGGCCTCTCTTCAGACGCGGTTTGTGACCCCCAATTGTAGCTCGTTACCACGATATCATCGCGGTCCCATAAAAGGCCCTTGCCGTGCAGCATCGGCTGTCGGCTGCCCGTCTTCCGAACATTGACGCCACTTGTCTCTATCACATTACGCATGTCGGCCTTTTTAACCGGGCCCGAGGGGAGCGAGTAAAACGTGCGGACATCCGCGATTCGCTCCGACGCCGCCTTCGCCGGATCAAGCACGTTTTGCGTCATTGGTTGTCCCATCCGGTGGGTCATCACTACCATACGCTCGCGTGCCTCATGCGCGACGTGACGGAGCAATGGGAGGTGATCGTCCGCCGCGAGGATTCGCATCGTGACCTCCATCCGGTCGACCATCTCCGGTGGGTTCAGCAGATCCGTCCGGCGTGTCCGGAGCGCGGCGCGCATCGCCTGCATCGCCTCCCGCGATAGCCGAGCGGTCGGCACCGCCGCTGTAATGGCCTCAAGCAATTCGAGGCATGCCGATACCGCACGCCTCTCATTTAGATCCACCGAAAGTTCGTGCGCCTGAAATGGCGACTGGAGCCAATTGCACGACCCCAGAAGAGCGCGGGTACCGCCTCTTCCGTCGTCGGCGATCAGAAGCTTGGCATGACTATGGACCGCTACGAGATGGGGTACGATACTGCTCCCGACCTTGCGCAAGCGGGCACCAAGTTCCGCCAACGCACGTTTGTGCTTGTGGTCCTCTTCGAGCGAAGAGCCGTAGAATAGATGGACCCTCACGCCTCGGCGCACGGCGTCCTCCAAGACCTCCCATACGCGATTCTGCCCGAGATGTGCTTTAGAATCGTCCTGTGCCGCTACGAAGGTGGATAGGACAAAAACATCACTTCTCGCGGCAGCGACAATATCTATCAGTCTAACAAGGTGATCGTCTCCGCCGAAAACGATTTGATCGGGTGCGATCGTCATGGCTATCTCGGTGTCAAGGCAGGACGGACGCAAGGGAGAGGTTCGGCGTACTGTAGGCAAACGCTTGGTGGTGATGAAGTCACGCACCTTCTCCTCCAACTCGGCACTCGCACCTTCTGGCAGTAAACCGTTTCGGGCGCGATCTAGATCGATCTTGATGAACCTGTTCTCAAAATTCGACCTGTTAGCAGTCATCATGGCAAACGACTCGCCAGGGCGTAAGGACCGGTTTACAAGTTCGCGCACGCGGCTCTCCATTGAACAGTCGGTCTCCTCCTCATCATCCTCGGGGAATGGGATGATCTGCACACCGTCTGATCGAATGTTGACGGGTTTGATCTCGACGTCACGGCGGCGGAATACGGACCCGCCGACCTTGTCAAAAAGAAGACTGATTGTCATCTCTCGCCGTGCGGCGCGTTCGGGCAGAGGCCGGCCGGCACGTAGATGAGCGTTGGCCGCATCCGTCATCGCGAGTGCTGGCTCGGGTGCCTTGCGAACCTCGATCAAGCCGAAGCGCATGAGGCGTCCAACCGTCGCCGCAGCGACCTGATGCGGGATGGCTAGGTCTTCCGCCACCGATGCGCTGGTACCGGGTTTGTCGCGCAGGGAGAGAAGAACCTCCTCCTCTACAGGACTCCAGCCCCATCGCCGCTCGATCACCGCAGTGCCCCTGTACCAGATCGCGGGAATGAGGAGTATCATTGCACGATCTCCCCGGATGCATCACAGGTCACGAGGGAGACCCTGCGCTCCGTGGCGGTTTGGTTAGGCTGGGCCATTGCGGCGATCCGCCTCAATAGCCCTTCCATGAAGTCAAGATCGTCGCTGGTCGTATGACCTGACCATCGCTGAACGGCATTGCTCAAGAAAGCTCTCGAGGTCACGAGCACGAGCTTATGCCGTGCCCGGCTAAGCAGGACGTTCATGCGCCGCCGATCTCCAAGAATGCCAAGCGCGCGCCGCCCGGTTTTCTGATTGTTGCGAACCATGCTCACGATGACGAGGTCCGCCTCGCCACCCTGAAAGCTGTCAATCGTATGCACAAAGGTGCCGTCGTCTTTCGCGCTCGAGAATCCCCCGAGCAGCCCGGCGTCCCGGTCGATGCGCCTGCTAAGCCGCGCTCTAAGGAGCTCGCACTGCGCCGTGTAAGGCGACAGGACGACAAGGCTCGGTGGCTTACCATCAGCGGATGCGGGATGCAGTCGGTCGAGGACAGCCTCTACAGCTGCGACCTCCGCAAGGTTAGACAGGGAGGTGCCCTCATAGGTCTCGAAGGCACGTTGGGGGACCTTACTCAGGGCAGGTAAGTCGATGATAACGACAGGGGCTTGCAATGCTAGGTCAATTGTTTTGATCGGCGACGTGCGATCTTGGATGCGCTCAGAGGTCGTCAGCCGACCGCCGTAGAACGTCTCTGAGACCAACTCGCAGATGGTGGGATGCATACGGCTCTGCTCTGTGAGCATTGAGACTGGCCCGCTGCGGGACACGTTCTCATTTTCCTCGGAGGTCTGTGCGATTTCGCGGAACGGTTGTTCAAGCCGGAGGGCCGTCGCCAACACGTCCGCCATCAAGGTCGGGTCGGCCTTCAATGCCTCGAGCGATGCACCAACTTCTTCCGGGAGGTCGGAGATTGCGTCGAGCAGCTTGACAGCCCCCTCGAGAAGCGCCTCTGCGGCACCGGCTTGGTAGAGACGCGCCTTGCGCTCAGCATCGAATGGAGCGAGTTGTCGATGATCGCCGATAAGTACGCGACGACTTCCGAGCTGTAGCGGCCCGACAAGTTCAGACGCGCTAGCTCGCGCTGCCTCCTCAATGATCACCCAGTCGAACTGCTGTCCATCGGTCACCATCTCCTCGATTGCGGCGGAGTTAGCCGTCGCTAAGACGACATCCGCGCTATTAAGGACCAAATGTTCCGTATCCCTTAGGATCGCATCGGCCTCAGGGTCGCCCCAGGCATTCGCAGGAGGTCCTTGGAGCATCTGCGCGATCGCCTGCCTCCTCGCGAGGGACAAAGGACTAGCTTCGCGCTCGTTGAACCGGCCCAATAGGGACCGCGCTTGATCGCGTAGCGTTGTCTCTTCCCGGTCGCCCGGCCGTTCCACGCGGACGATGATCGAAGACGCTGTGCCATTCGCTAATTGCTTGCCTAGCTCTCGCTCCATTTGCGCAAGTGCCTCATGGTTCTGCGCCGTAATAAGGATGCGAGCCATCGGGTTGCACGAGAGGATTGAGGTCACCAGATGAGATACCAGGAACGTCTTACCCACGCCGGGAGGACCCACAACGAGGTCCATGGAGTGACCGCGGTCGATTGCCGCCCAAGCCTTAGCTTTCGATGCATCTAGTGCGTCCGGCGCTGGACCCGGCGGTGCCATGTCACGAAGCGCGGGATCTAGGCCGACGCTTCGCGGATCTCCCAACGCCCGTAAGAGATCAAGGTTGTCGCGCGCGGCGGCGATATGGCGGAGCCGACGTCGAACGGACGCTTCGGTTCCTCGGTCGGGGCGCGGACGGAGAAGCACGCTGGTCCCCACCGGCAGCTTTCCCGAGTAATAGCAAGTATAGAGTCTCCGGCCGTTCTTCTCGTCGACCTCGTCGAACAGCAGTGTCGGCGCACCGGCGCCGATCGAGAGCGCCTCCGACTCCGTGAGCGTCCATTCGATTGATCCATCGCTAGTCGACATCTCGCGATCGAGTGCCGTGGCCGCGTCGCCCAATCCAAAGATGCTACGCCATTCGTCATGGGCTGCGTCGGATCGTGCCGCGATCTGCACCAGGCCGGTCATTGTCGTGTCGACGATTTCTATCGGATAGTGCCGCAGTCGCCCCTCCAGAAGTGTCATGATTTCGATTAGAATAAGTGCGTGCCATTCGGCGACATCCCGGCGCTCCAAGTGATCACCCCCGACGCGTCCCGCGGATGGCCATGTCATGGCGCCGCCACCCGTTCTAGCGACTCGGTCGCGCGCTTCTTTCATATTTTGCGCAACGTGGATTCGGGCACCAATCGGCGAGGCGTTGATCGTTCCTTGGCTCGCATCTCGCGGCCTAGCTTCCACGATCCGGCCAATCCGGCGTTCATCACCCAAGGGGCGGACATCGTACATGGCACGTTGTGAATACAGCTTGACGTTATCGCCGGGTAGCTGAAGCATCAGCAACCCTTCAGTGTTGAGATCCTCACCAAGGAACTGCACGAGCGCATCATTATCTGTCGCTGGAATTAACCCGTCTGTCAGGGCGGGCAAATGTAGCCGCAAAAGATCGCGACCTGGAGCGACGACAAGTTCATATCTGCCGCTCGATCCCACGCGCGCTAGCTGCGCGCAGAGCGTCTCGATCTCTGAAGCCAAAGTTTCGGCGTTGATATGCGCGAATTGCGGCGGCCTGCACAATCGGTCGAGAAGTCCCTGCTCGGACGGCAGAAGCATCACCGAGCCGCCATCGCGACCTTGAAGCAACTCTGCAGCGACGGCACCCAGATCCCTCCAGTCCTGTGCGTGAGAGATCGTGGCATTTGCGCCCAGTAAGGACGCGCCACCGTCACCGAGGGTTCCGACATGGACGCAGGCCTCATAACCGCCGAGTTTCAATTCCAAAGGCTCTATAGAAACGACAAAAACCGCGCCATTCGTGATACCGCCATGTACTATATCGGCTCCGTGTAGGTAGCCGAGTGCTCGGACTAGGCGGGCAATCTGCTGCCAAATTTCCAAGCGCCCAGAGACGGTACGAGCGCTGTCGGCCAGTTTCTGTCGAAACCGCGGTGTTAGCGCGTCGAGCGTTTTGTCCGCACCAACCGAGCGGATGCCTATCTCCGCTCTGTCCTCCACGACATCGACGACTTCAATCAGGACTTCTCTTGCCGATCGGCGCGCTAGGACGCCTCGCAGGCGCCGCACTGTTTCGCGAAGGACGCGTGTGATGTCGCGATCTACCGCTGCGCCAGTCTTCTCGAGAAGCCAGAGCACGTAAGTCTCACCATCGTTACGATCAACAGCCGACCAAACCGAAAAGGCGTGAGAAAGATGATCTCCACGCGAAATTCGCGTCATCTCAAACCTTTCGTCGAATGGTTGCAGCAGTTTAACGTCGCGCGATGGTCGCCCCATTACAAATTTCCCTTCTGCTCATTCAACAGAGCATAGGGTGTCCCGGCCCTATGTTCCAATCTAGAAGGCGTTTCCGGGCACAAGCACGACATTGCGCTCCATGCAGCGCCGGGCGGCAACCGCAGAGTCCAACCCATCCGGCAACCGGCATCGCAGGTAGATCCGCCACGCGGCATGATCCACAGAACGATGCCCAGTCGCGCCAGCCGCTCCACCGCCTCGATCCTCGCATGCACCAGTTGCAGCTTCTCCAACTCTTCTTCGGGTTCGTGCTTGCGGCGATCTTCCTCGGAGAGCTCATCGCAGGAACCATGATCGTCTCGACCGTGATCGTGGTCGCCTGCGTCACGGGTGCAAGGCGCTTCGCCTGAGGTCCTGGGAGGGAAGACCATTTGAAGCTCTGACCGATTCCGGTTTCCTACCCTGCGGTTTGTACGTCCGCGACCGTCAAACATCCGCATATTCGATCGACAGGCTTTCGGCGATGGCGCGTATTTCCGCATGACAGGGTGCGTCGGCCACGGCGCGGGTCGAGACCGGCTCCAGTGCGTTCTCCCCTACCCTGTCGCCAAACAGCAGGATCGCGAAATCCGGGCCGAATTGGACCGAGCTGTAATAGAGACCCTGCGCCGCCGGGCATGCGGCATAGATGCGCTCGGCCCAGGCCCGCGTTGCCGGATAGGTGCTGCGCGGGCCTGCCAGCAGCGCATTGTGGTTGACGCCGATCTTGCGTTGCCCGGCAGTGGTCAGATCGACCAGACGCAGCGACGAGGTGGTCCTGACGATGCTATGGCTATAAACTCTGAAGTCGCCGGGAAAAACGATCTGGAAGGTCAGCAGGCCGGTCTTCGGATCGACGGGCGGGGTGTCGGGACAGCGCAGGATGATTTCGCAAGCCGCGCAGGCAAACGTCTCCGCCGCGTAGATCGTCGGAATGATCGTGCCCCCGGCATCCCGGATCGGAGAAAAGCGCGCATCGCCGGCGACGGTCGGGTTGAACTGCTCGGCCTTGTAGACGGCGGGGTGGATGCGATGCAGCTCGGTGCCCGCGTCGAGCGTCACATAGGCTTCCTTCCCGACCCGCATGGTGGACGGGTCGGGAATCGTCAGATCGAACCGCATCAGCCATGCTCCGCAGGCACGATCTCCCGCTCGAAGGCCGCGATCACGGCATCGGCCTCGGCGCCGAGCCGTTCGGCAGGCGCCACACCGAAATCGAGATGCGGCCGCGTCAACCAGTGCAGCAGGCGGAAATCGCTCCAGGTCCGGGGCTTCAAGGCGATCAACTTCGCCATCGCCGGGTGGATGCGGCGCCCCTCGACGTCGAACTGGAACAGCGGATAGGTGGCGCGACCATCGACCGTGAACCGCAGGATCTCCCGCTTGTCCTCCTTGCGCTTCATCGTGGCAGAGGGGTTCGTTGCCGACAGGCCAAGCAGTTCGCATGCCTGTGCCTGATCGACCATCGAGGTGCCGGCCAGAATCCTTTCCTGCAGCCGGGCGCGGTTGAGCGCCGCCTGCAATTCGGTGTCATCGCCTTTCGCCAGGCTCTCCCGCAGCATGACCCGGTAGGCGTCGACCACCTTGTCGATCTCGCCGGAGAAGCGGTCGCTGAAAACCGCGGCAAAGGCTGCCTTCATGGCCTCCTTTACCAAGCCCTGGCCCTTTTTCGATCCGGACTGCGCCGAAGCCGGGGCAGTCCGGGCTTCGACTGCCGTGGACCACAGGTCGACATCTTCCGGAGCGACAGCCACGGAAACGTCGACACGGACGGAGCCTGCAGCGAGGGCGGAAGCGGCGATCTTACCAGACGCATACAGAGGACGCTCTCCGAGCGGCTCAGCCCGCATCCTGGAAGGCTTCCTGCGATGTTCCGTGTAAGCAGCATGCGCCATGACGACCTCCGCATCATAGTTTCGATATGGATATGAAACTATATAGCGAATATACTCGGAAAAGCAAGGCCACGCACTCGGATCGCAGTGGGCTCACGGATGGGACAGGTTGCGGGGGGATCACACCGGCCGAGAAGGCCGTTCGCTGGCTCGTCAGGTCATCGAGCCCGCCCTAGCCGGCCGGCGTCTTCCCCTCCCCTTTGGCGAACATCTCGCGGAATAGCCGTTCCGACCGCGCAATCCCCTCGTCGGTGAGCCAGACTGATTTTGCCTTGTTGACCGGATCGCCGATGAAGCCCTTCTCGTGGAGCCGGTTCATCGCGTCCCAGTCGTGTCCCTTCCACGCCCGGCCATCGCGCCCAAGCGTCAGATAGAGCAGCGCCAGAACCGCGTCGTCGATCTTGTCTTCATCGATTTCCATCGTATGCGCTCGTCCCTGAGACCCCTCCCATTTCTATTCCATGGTATCCGATACCACGCCCGGCTGCGACGACAGATGCAATCACCGTTTGAAAGAATTGCCCGATCACCTCCAATAGTTTAGGCCGAAGCCGAAAAAAAGCGAGGATCACGATGACCAATATCGATCTGAACACCCTGTCTCTGGCCGAATTGAAGCAGCTGGAAAAGAACGTGGCCAAAGCCATCGCCTCCTTCGAGGACCGCCGGAAAGCCGAGGCCCGCGCCGCGGCGGAAGCGGTGGCAAAGGAGCACGGTTTCGCTCTGGGCGATCTGGTCGACGCCACTTCGTCCCGGAAGCGTGCGGCCTCTGCCGCGAAATACCGCCACCCGGAAAACCCGGACATCACCTGGAGCGGCCGGGGCCGCAAGCCCGCCTGGATCGTCGAGGGGCTGGACGCAGGAAAGTCGCTGGAAGATTTCGCCATCTGAATGCACCACGGACCGCAGGTCGCCTGCGGTCCCTTGCATTATCGCCCCCGCGAGCAACGGAATCATTCCGTCCATGACCCGGTCTTCGCCAGACCGGGGTCGAGAACGGGATCGTCCCATTTGGCCGCCGCCTTCATCCAGGAATCGATGGAATCCCTGAAGGCCGGCTCGTCGATGCGCAGCAGGAAGGTATAGAGGCGGTTGACCACCTGGCGCATCAGGTCGCGCATCTCACCGTCGTCGAACCGCGAAAGCTCTGTCCAGGGAATCCGCCTGCCTGCACCGTCGATGACATGAACATCGGAGAAATCCCCGGTCCTGGTGATCGGCACCTGACCGGCATGGAGATCCTCCAGCATGGTGTTGCGGACACAGATCATCGCCATGCCCCTGGCCAGACTGGCGGCGGCCTTCTCCTCTTCCTTCCGCTTCATCGGCCCCTACCTTCCGTTTATAGTCCCGGCAGGCCGAGGCTCAGTTGTTCCCCTCCGCCGTCCTCGCCCTGCGTCTCCAGCGAGGATAGCGTGACGCCGAGCAACCGTATGCCCTTTTCGACCGGGAACAACGGCTCCAGCAGCGCCGAGGCGATGCCGGTCAGTTCCGCCGCGTCCCGCACGCCCCGTTCGCTGGTCCGGCTTCGGGTGATCTGCTGGAAGTCGGCATATTTCACCTTCAGCGTCACGGTGCGGCCGGTCAAATCCTTGGCCTCGCAGCTGCGCCAGACCTTGGCCGCCAGCGCCTCGATCTCGGCTCTTGCCGGATCGAGGCCGAAAATGTCCTCCGAGAACGTGTCCTCAGCGCCGATCGACTTGCGTTCGCGATCCGGCTCGACGGGACGGTGGTCGATGCCGCGCGAAATCCAATAGTACCGGTCCCCCGATTTGCCGAAATGCTGGCGCAGGAACTCGGGCGATTTCTCCCGCAAATCGGCGCCGGTGAGGATGCCGAGGCGTTCCATCTTCGCCGCCGTCGCCGGGCCGACGCCGTGGAACTTCTTCACCGGCAGGTCCGCGACGAACTGCGGCCCGCGCGAGGGCGTGATCACCGCCTGGCCATTGGGCTTGTTCAGGTCGCTCGCCATCTTGGCGAGGAACTTGCAATAGCTGATCCCGGCCGAGGCATTGAGGCCCGTCACCTCCTTGATCCGGCTGCGAATGATCCGCGCGATCTCCGTCGCGACGGGAATGCCCTGCTTGTTCTCGGTCACGTCGAGATAGGCCTCATCCAGCGACAGCGGCTCAATCAGATCGGTATGTTCGGCGAAGACCTCGCGGATCTGGTTGGACACGGCCCGATAGACGTCGAAACGCGGCTTTACGAAGATCAGGTCCGGGCAGCGCCGCTTCGCCGTCACAGACGGCATGGCCGAGCGGACGCCGAAGACGCGGGCCTCGTAGCTGGCGGCGGCAACCACGCCGCGTGCGGCCGAGCCGCCGACGGCCACCGGCTTGCCGCGAAGCTCGGGGTTATCGCGCTGCTCGACCGAGGCATAGAAGGCATCCATATCCACATGGATGATCTTGCGGATCCTTTCGCCCGCCTCACCTTCCCCGATCTGTTCCGCCGATTCCGACATGCCCTCACTCTCTCATGCCGCCCGGATCGCCGGCCGCTCGACGACTTCCAGCAGGCCCGAGGGCAACGGGCGCTGCAACGCCCTGGCCTCAGGCCAATCGGCAGTCAGCCAGGTCTCCACCTCGTCGCGGCTGGTCAGGATCACCGGCATGGCCTTGGGATGGATCGGCCTGACGACCTCGTTAGCCTCGGTGGTGAGAAAGGCGAAGAGTTCGTGCCTGCCCGGCCTCGGTGTGCGGTTCGATCCGCGCATGCCCTCCCAGCTTGTCCAGATGCCGGCGAAGAAGAACAGCGGTTGCGACTGGTCCAGCGCGAACCAATGCAGCGGCTTGCGCTTCGTCACCGGGTCGGGCCTCTGCCCATATTCGGAGAAAGCCGTCGCGGGCACCACGCAACGATGCTCGACGCCCAACCATTTGCGCCACCAGAGGCTGGCAGTGTTGCGGATATTGGTCACGCCCGTATCCGGCGCGCCCGGCGCCTTCAGGTATTCGACCGGCGTCGGCATGCCCCAGGTCAACATGGCCAGTTCCCGTCCGCTGCCGGTATTGCGCACCACCGGCCCCGGTCGATCGGGATAGACCTCGATCAAGGGTTCGAGATTGCCGATGCTGTCATGGGTGGCGGAGACGAACTCCCGGATCGCCTGCTGGTTGGTCGAGACATTGAACAGGTTACACAAAATCCATTCCCTCCGTTCCTGCGCACCGATTCGACGTCAGCATAGGACGCGGCGTTCCCAAGATCACATCGGAAGCGACTCGGATTGACTCCGGATCTGACCGTGAACAAATAGTGAACCTATCAGCGGAATCGCCCGCTGCAAAGCCCGTCCAGCCCAGGAAGCACCCCGCCAGACATGCCGGCACCCGCAGACAGCCCCGCCATCGCCGAGCTTCGGGCGCGCATCGCGCATCTCGAGGGCGAGGGCGTGCACCGGCGCGAAGTGCTGCCTTTCGGCTTGCCGGCGCTGGACCGGAAGCTGCCGGGCGGGGGGCTGGCGCTCGGCTGCCTGCATGAGGTGGCGGGCGGCGGCAATGGCACCGTGGACGCGGCAGCCGCATCCGGTTTCGTAGCCGGGATCGCCGCGCGGACGCGGGGCCAGGTGCTGTGGTGCGTGGCGCGGCAGGATCTCTTTGCTCCCGGTCTCGAACAATCCGGGCTGGCGCCGGATCGGGTGATCTTCGTCGAGGCGGGCGACGACAAGGCGGTGCTAGCCTGCATGGAGGAAGGGCTGCGCCATGGCGGGCTCGGCGCCGTGGTGGGCGATGTCGCCCGGCTGCCGATGGTCGCCTCGCGTCGGCTGCATCTGGCGGCGAAGGAATCCGGCATCCTCGGCATCGCGCTGCGCCGCTGGCGGCGGCAGTCGGAGGCCAGCGATTTCGGCCAGCCGACGGCGGCGATGACCCGCTGGCGGGTCTCCAGCCTGCCGTCGAAAACCCTGCCGGTGCCGGGCGTCGAGAGACCGCGCTGGCTGGTTGAACTGATCCGGGCACGGGCCGGGGAATCCCTCGATATTGAACTGGAGGCATGCGATGGCACGGGTCATCTCGGTCTTCCTGCCGACCTGGCCGGTGGACCGGCTGCGGCGGCAGGCTGGCCCCGCAGCGCCACCGGTTGAGGCGCCGCTGATCATCGCCGGTCGGATCGGCAACCGCCGTATCGTCACGGCGGTGGGTGTCGCCTCTCAGGCCCTCGGCTTGCGGGTCGGCATGCCGGTGACCAAAGCCCAGGCGCTGGTGTCCGGTTTGCATATCGAACCCGCCGACCCGCAGGCCGATGCCGAGAGCTTGGAACGCCTGGCGCTGTGGATCCTGCAACGATTCAGCCCGATCGTCGCGGTCGATCCGCCGGACGGGATCGTCATCGATTCCACCGGCACCGACCATCTGCATGGCGGCGAGGCGGCGATGCTGGATGCCCTCGTCGGGCGCTTGACCTTCTCTGGCATCGCTGCCCGTGCCGCCCTGGCCGACACTTGCGGCGCGGCACATGCGCTGGCGCGCTGGCGGGCCGATCCGGTGTTCATCGCCGCGCCCGGCACGGTCGAGACCGTCCTCGCGCCGCTGCCATTCGAGGGGCTGCGGCTGCCGCCCGCCATCTCATCCGGCCTGCGCGCTCTCGGCTTCACCTGCATCGGCGACCTGCTCGGCCAGCCCCGCGCGCCGCTGACCCGCCGCTTCGGGCCGGAACTCTGCCGCCGGCTGGATCAGGCGCTCGGCCAGATCTCGGAGCCCATCACGCCGATCCGCCCGGCGGATCTGGTCGAGGCCCGCCGCGTCTTCGCCGAACCCATCGGCGCTGCCGAGACCATCGCCCGCTATATCGGCAAGCTGGTGATCACGCTCTGCGAGACGCTGGAGGAGCGTGGCCTCGGCGCGCGCCGACTCGACCTGCTTTGTCACCGGATCGACAATCGCATCGAGACCGTCCGGATCGGTCTTGCCCGGCCGGTAAGCGAGCCTGCGCGCCTGAGGCGACTACTCTGCGACAAGATCGAGACCATCGACCCCGGCCTCGGAATCGAGATCATGTCCCTGGCGGCGACGATTGCCGAGCCGCTGGCCGCGAAACAGGCAGTCAGCAGCCAGATCGAAACGCCGGAGCCGGACCTCTCCGGCCTGATCGATACGCTGGCCAACCGGGTGGGCGCGCGGGGGGTCTACCGCTTCGCCCCGGTGGCCAGCGACGTGCCGGAGCGTGCGGTCTGCCGCATCCCGGCGTTGGCAGAAAGCACCGGCGCCGGCTGGCCCGATCACTGGCCTCGCCCCGCGCGCCTGCTGCCGCACCCGGAGCCGATCGAGACCATGGCGCTCTTGCCAGACCATCCGCCGAACTGGATCCGCTGGCGCGGGGTCCGCCGCCTGGTCCGCCGCGCCGATGGTCCCGAGCGGATCTTCGGCGAATGGTGGAAACGCGATACCGAGCTAGCCGCCGTGCGCGACTATTTCCGCATCGAGGACGAGGCCGGGGAACGCCTCTGGATCTTCCGCGCCGGCGATGGCGAGGACGCCGCCACCGGCTCGCATCGCTGGTTCCTGCACGGGGTGTTCGGATGAGCCGTCAAGCCGACCCAGATGCATATGAACCCGTATCCCGAGCCGGATGCAGGTCGCGGCGGGCCGCTGGCTTGGGCGCCTTCCTACGCGCCGCCCGCGCCCACAGGCTCGGGGGCCGCCCATGATGACCCCCCGCTACACCGAATTGCAGGTAACCAGCCATTTCTCCTTCCTGCGCGGGGCGTCCTCGGCCGAGGAACTCTTCGCCACCGCCGCCCTGATGGGGATCGAGGCGCTGGCGGTGGCGGATCGCAACACGCTGGCCGGGATGGTCCGCGCCCATGAGGCGGCGAAGGAGACCGGGGTGCGGCTGATCGTCGGTTGCCGCCTCGATCTGGCCTGCGGCATGTCGGTGCTGGTCTACCCCACCGACCGGGAAGCGTATTCGCGGCTCTGCCGCCTGCTGACGCTCGGCAAGGGGCGGGCGGGCAAGGGCAAGTGCCATCTGGAATGGGCGGACCTCGCAGCCTATGGCGAGGGGCTGATCGCGGTGCTGGTCCCGGACCTGCCCGATGACGAGTGCGGCTTGCGGCTGCGCCGGATGCGCGACACCTTCGGCGACCGCGCCTATCTGGCGCTCAGCCTGCGGCGCAGACCCAACGACCAGATGCGTCTCTGGGAATTGTCGCAACTGGCGCAACGCTTCGGCGTGCCGACGGTCGTCACCAACGACGTGCTGTTCCATGAACCGTCCCGCCGCAGGCTCCAGGACGTGGTCACCGCGATCCGCTACGGCACCACCATCGACGCCCTCGGCTTCCGCCGCGAGCGCCATGCCGACCGTTATCTGAAGCCACCCACAGAGATGCACCGGCTGTTCTCGCGCTGGCCCGAGGCGCTGGCCCGGACGCTGGAAATCGCTGATCGCTGCCGTTTCTCGCTGGATGAGCTGCGCTATCAATATCCCGAGGAACGCGACGATCCGGCGCTGACCCCGCAACAGACGCTGGAGCGGCTGACCTGGGAGGGCGCAGAAGACCGCTATCCCGAAGGTGTGCCGGATGAAGTCGCTGCGGTGCTGCGCCATGAGTTGGGTCTGATCGGCAAGCTCGGCTACGCGCCTTATTTCCTGACCGTTCACAGCATCGTCCGCTATGCCAGGTCACAGGGCATTCTCTGCCAGGGGCGCGGCTCGGCGGCGAACAGCGCCGTCTGCTATGTCCTCGGCATCACCGCCATCGACCCCGGCCGCAACGATCTGCTGTTCGAGCGCTTCGTCAGCGAGGAGCGCCGCGAGCCGCCTGATATCGACGTCGACTTCGAGCATAAGCGGCGCGAGGAAGTGATCCAGTGGGTTTACAAGACCTATGGCCGCGATCGTGCGGCGCTGACCGCGACCGTCAGCCGCTATCGCGCCAAAGGCGCCTTGCGCGATGTCGGCAAGGCCCTCGGGCTGCCCGAAGACCTGACCCAGACGCTTTCGGAGCAGCTGGGCCGATGGGCCGATGGTCTCACCGCCCATGATTTGCGTGAACTGAATCTGAACACAGAGGATTACCGCCTGCGGCTGGTGCTGGAACTGGCCGCCCAGCTTCTGGGGACCCCGCGGCATCTGTCGCAGCATCCGGGCGGGTTTGTCCTCACCCATGACCGGCTCGACGACCTGGTGCCAATTGAACCGGCGGCGATGGCGGACCGCCAGATCATCGAATGGGATAAGGACGATATTGACGCGCTGCGCTTCATGAAGGTCGACGTCCTGGCCCTTGGCATGCTGACCTGCATGCGGAAAGGGCTGGACCTGCTGGCCGAGCACAAGGGCATCGACCTCGACCTCGCCACCATTCCGGCCGAGGATCCGCGCACCTATGCCATGATCCGCAAGGCCGACACCCTCGGCACCTTCCAGATCGAAAGCCGGGCGCAGATGTCCATGCTGCCGCGCCTCAAACCCCGCACCTATTACGACCTGGTGGTGCAGGTCGCCATCGTCCGGCCTGGCCCGATCCAAGGCGACATGGTGCATCCCTATCTGCGCCGCCGCGCCGGGCTTGAGGATGTCGTCTATCCGACCCCCGAACTGGAGAAGGTGCTAGGCAAGACGCTCGGCGTGCCCCTGTTCCAGGAGCAGGCGATGCGGGTGGCCATCGAATGTGCGGGCTTCACGCCGGGCGAGGCGGACATGCTGCGCAAGTCCATGGCCACCTTCAAGCACACGGGCGGCGTCTCGAAATTCCGCGACAAGCTGATCTCCGGCATGGTGGAAAAAGGCTATGAACAGGAGTTCGCCGAACGCACTTTCCGGCAGCTGGAAGGCTTCGGCAGCTATGGCTTTCCGGAAAGCCATGCCGCTTCATTCGCGCTGGTCGCCTATGCCACCGCCTGGCTGAAATGCTGGCATTCCGACGCCTTCTGCGCCGCGCTGCTGAACAGCCAGCCGATGGGCTTCTATGCTCCGGCTCAGATCGTGCGCGATGCCCGCGAGCATGGCGTCGAGATTAGGCCGGTCTGCATCAATGCCAGCCGATGGGACTGCACGCTGGAACCGACCAACGACGAGAGCAAGTTCGCCGTCCGCTTGGGCCTGCGCATGGTCAAGGGGTTGGCCAATGCCCATGCGGCGGCCATCGCCGCCACGCGGGGCGATGAACCGTTTGTCTCGGTGGAGGATCTCTGGCGCCGGGCGGGCATTCCCGTTGCGGTCCTCACTGCCATCGCCGAGGCCGATGGCTTCCGCCCCGCCCTCGGCCTCGCCCGGCGCGAGGCGCTCTGGGCCATCAAGGGGTTGCGCGACGAGGAACTGCCGCTCTTCGCCGCCGCCTCCCGCCGCGCGGGCGAGATGATCGCGGAAGTCACAGAGCCCGCCATCGCCCTGCGTCCGATGGCGGCGGGCCGCGAGGTGGTCGAGGACTACGCCCATACCGGCCTGACCCTGCGCCGCCATCCGGTGTCCTTCCTGCGCGCCGATCTGGCAAAGCGCCGGATCACCCCCTGCGCCGAGGCGATGGGCTCGCGCGACCGGCGCTGGCTGCAGGCCGCAGGTATCATTCTCGTCCGCCAGCGCCCCGGCTCCGCCAAGGGGGTGATGTTCATCACCATCGAGGACGAGACCGGCATCGCCAATGTCGTGGTCTGGCAGAAGGTCTTCGAACAGTTCCGGCGGGTGATCCTCGCCTCCAGCATGATTGCCGTGCATGGCCGCATCCAGCGCGAGGGCGAGGTCGTGCATCTGGTGGCCCACCGCATCACCGGTCTCTCGCGCGAACTGGCCAGCGTTGGTGAACGTGACGAGGCGTTTCCGCTGCCGCATGGGCGGGGCGACGAGTTCCGGCAGGGCGCGCCGGCGTCCGAGCCGCGAGGCAGGGGCATCAGGGTGCGGACGCGGGATTTCAGGTGAAAAAGGGGAAGGAGAGCCCTTTGCGGCCATTGGGCATCGGCGATCTGGAAGCCATGGGATGAATGATCCCGCTGGACGACGGCACAGGTTGCCGCAGGTTTCGGGATGATTGCGACCGGCTTCCGATCATGCGAAGCAGGGAACGGAGAAGAGGGGGGTGCCAATGCCCGAACTGACCAGCCTGCTTGCTTTTGCGTTCATCGCGCTCGGCATGGTGCTGACGCCCGGTCCGAACATGGTCTATCTGATCTCGCGCTCGATCTGTCAGGGCCGCGCGGCGGGGTTGATCTCGCTCGGGGGCGTCGCCCTCGGCTTCGTGTTCTACATGCTGTGCGCCGCGTTCGGCATCACCGCGATCGTCATGGCCGTTCCCTATGCCTATGACGCGCTGCGCTTCGGGGGCGCTCTCTATCTGCTCTGGCTGGCATGGCAGGCGGTGAAACCGGGGGGAAGGTCGCCGTTCCAGGTGAAGGATTTGCCGAAGGACAGCCCCCGCAAGCTTTTCATGATGGGGTTTCTGACCAACCTGCTCAATCCCAAGATCGCGGTCATGTATCTGTCGCTTCTTCCGCAGTTCATCAGCCCCGGTCACGGCAGCGTGCTTGCGCAGTCCCTGGCCCTCGGCTTCACCCAGATCGCCATCAGCGTGACCGTCAACGCGATGATCGCCATTGGCGCCGGGACGATAGCGGTCTTCCTCGCCGGTCGTCCGACATGGCTTGTGGTGCAAAGATGGCTGATGGGGACCGTGCTTGCCGGTCTGGCCGTGCGCATGGCAACGGAAGCGCGCCGCTAGGCTAGGCCACATATTTTTGTGCAAATCCTAAAGCCCGGGGCAGATCGGCAGCATCTGGAGAATCAGGGCTTTTCGTGCCGCAAGTCTTTGTCGCATTCGCTGCGCCACTTGTGACATGAATGGTGACAGGGACTGCTTCGGACGAACGGCAACTTCGTCCCGCGTAGCCGTCAATGGTGCAGGTTGAAGGGGGAAAGTCTTCCCCCTGGCCGGCACGGTGTTGCCGGCGCACCCCCTTCTGCGGGGAGATCCCCGCAACGCCCCCAAGATGAGTTGCGGAAACGACGGCGCAAACCTCCAGTGAAACTTCCGGGCGGCAGTCTCCTGACCGAAAGTGGGTAGCTCCACCGCCATCCCAAGTGCAACACTTCCTTTGGCGCTTTCCACGTTTTCAACAGATATTGGTCCAGAATAATAGCCGGAGACTTCGCCGGGCATCCGACCTGACCAACTCCGAGCGCCCGGCCTTCGCAGTTCGAAGAAGAGATTTTTCCTTGAGATGAAGAGGCTTGGGGCGCTGCCCCTGGCGCGCCGCAAGAAAACTCTTCGGCCTTTCGCGGCATAAACGGCTCCCTCCCCGCAAGCGGGTCCCCTCCAATTATTCCACGGTGCCAAAGACTTCTCTTGCGCCTTGCACCCCCGGTCTCGCCGACGGGCAAGGGTTCAGGAGCGGCGCTTCGCTGCCCTGAACCCCATAATCGAAAGGAAAAGAGACATGACCGGCAAGACCAGCACCCCCCGCAACCTCGTCATCAACGCCGATTGCATCGAGGCGATGCAGGCGTTCGGCACCGGCTCGGTGGACTTCATCCTGACCGATCCGCCCTATGTGACCCGCTTCCGCGACCGGCAGGGCCGCACCGTCGCCAACGACGACAACGCCCGCTGGCTGCGGCCCGCCTTCGCCCAGATGCACCGGGTTCTGAAGCAGGGCGGTTTCTGCGTCAGCTTCTACGGCTGGAACAAGGTGGATCTGTTCGTGGAGGCCTGGAAGGCGGCGGGCTTCCGCATCGTCGGGCATCTGGTGTTCCGCAAGCGTTACGCCTCATCCGCCCGCTTCCTGCGCTATGAACACGAACAGGCCTATTTGCTAGCGAAGGGCGATCCGGAATTGCCGGCTAGCCCTGTGCCGGATGTGCTGGACTTCCCCTATACCGGCAACAAGCTGCACCCGACGCAGAAGCCGGTGGCGGCGCTGCGCAGGCTGATCGGCGCGTTCACGAAACCGGGCGATCTGGTGCTGGACCCGTTCAGCGGCAGCGGTTCCACGCTGGCGGCGGCGCATCTGCTGGGCCGCGACTGGCTCGGGGTGGAACTGGACGTGGCGCATTACCAGACCATCGGCAAGCGGATGGCGGCCCTGCAACAGAAATATCAGAAGGCGGCGGCATAGGCCCTGCGACCCGAGGGCGCCCGTCATCGGGGCGGGCGCCATACCCCCACAGCTTCAAGGAAAGGATTTCGACATGCGCTGGATTGTCACGAAGGACCATCATGGCGGTTGCATCGGACTGGGCGAGGACGCCGACGGCGTTCCGGCACGGGGCAAGCCCGAAGACGGCGACGCCCTGCCGGTGGAGTTCCGGCTTTACACCGCCCGCGGCAGGCTCTTGTTCGAGGGTCGTTGCGGCGACATCGCGGCCGACTGGTGGCACGGCATGGAGCCATTGCTTTACGCCTGGGCCACTTTCCGCTGCCGCCGGTTGACCTGGCGCCCGGCCGGGACGGATGAACCGTGGCGCCCGCTGCGCCCATAGGCAGGCACCAGCCCACAACACCACGGCCGCCGGTCCATCGGATCGGCGGTCGTCGCGCGTGTGCAATGCACGGGAAGGGTGTCGAAAAATTGCGCTCGCCGGGCATGGCCCGGCTCGCAAGACCTGGCGAAGACATCGGCAGATGCGCCCATGGCTGATGCGACAGGCGCGAATGGCGCGGCATGATCCGGACGGGCGGAGACCACCAGATATCGGAGCCCGGCCGGATCATGCCGAAGGCGGGAAAGGATGTTGCCGCTTCGCGGCCCCGCCAGCACCCGGTGCAAATGCCCGAGACCCGCGCCCACATCCACAGCAGCAACACCGCCTTGCGGTGGCGGGTATATGCCGGCGCGGCCCTGCTTAGCTTGACGCATCACGCCCCGAGCCGGCATGATGATCGCACTCGAAGAACCGGTGAATTGCCAAACCGTCGCAGGCGAGAGCGTATTTCCATTGGCCGCCTGACGTGAACCGTCATCCATTTTTTCATGGAGGCTTCGATGTTTCTGATCGTGCTCGCCATTGCCCTGACCATCGCCGCCGGCTTCATCGCCTTCAAGCTGGCCGTCTTCGCCCTGCCTTTCTGGGTCGCCATGAGCGTGTTCCAATACATGCATGGCGCCGATACCGGGATCTTCCTGCCGGGGCTAGCCGCCTTCGGCGGCGCCATCGCGTCGGTGGTGTTCGTGATCGCGGTGCTGGCCTTCGCCAGCAATCCCTTTGTCCGCCTCGTCGCCCTCGGGCTCTTCGCCATTCCTGCCACAATCGCGGGCTATGCGCTGATCTACGGAATTGCCAAGAACGCCATCGATTCCAGCATCGCGCTGAACATTCTCGGCGGGATCGGCGGCATCGTCATCGGCGGATCGGCCATGGCCCATCTGAACGCGATCGGCGTCGCCTTCTTCTCCCCACATTCTCCAAGTAAGTCGCTGATTTCGCTGTCGTAATCGTGATATTTCGCATATAAATCATGGCGTTGACGGCTGCGAGGGGCGCGTTTCATGGATCAC
>NZ_JBGOSN010000054.1:0-23853 GCF_046335115.1 Paracoccus sp. P2
TTTCTGCTTGCCGCGGCGCGGCAGCCGGGGCGCTGCCCCGGACCCCGGGATATTTCGGCAAGAAAGAAGCAAGGCAAAGCGGACGCGCGGGAGAGGGGCCGGAGAGGGTTTTTCATGCTATCCTTGCGCCAGCAGGCAAAGGGAGAGGACGATGACCGAACGCAGGAAGGCTTCCGATTTCCATCCCCGCATCCTCGAGATCTTCGACGGCTATGTGCATGGGCGCATCGGCAAGCGGGAGTTCATGGTGCAGGCGGCGCAATTCGCCACCGCCGGGATGAGCGCCGCGGCGATCTTCGAGGCGCTGCGGCCAAATTACGCCCTGGCCCAGCAGGTACCGCCCGACGACCCCGCCATCGCGACCCAGGCCGTGAGCTATGACAGCCCCGCGGGCAATGGCCGCATCAGCGGGCTGATGGCGCGGCCGGCCGGGGCGCAGGGCAAGCTGCCCGCCGTGCTGGTGGTGCACGAGAACCGCGGGCTGAACCCCTATATCGAGGATGTCGTGCGTCGCCTGGGCAAGGCGGGCTACCTGGCCTTCGGGCCGGACGGGTTGAGCCCGCTTGGCGGCTATCCCGGCAATGACGAGCAGGGGCGCGAGATGCAGGCCGGCCTCGACCCGGTGAAGCTGATGGAGGATTTCTTTGCCGCCCATGAATTCCTGCGCGACCATGCCGATTCGACCGGCAAGGTCGGCGCGGTCGGCTTCTGCTATGGCGGCGGGGTCTGCAACGCGCTGGCGGTGGCCTATCCCGAACTGGCCGCCTCGGTACCCTTCTACGGCCGCCAGCCCCGTCCCGAGGAAGTGGCGCAGATCCAGGCGCCGCTGATGCTGCATTATGCCGAGCACGACGAGCGCGTGAACGAGGGCTGGCCGGCCTATGAGGCGGCGCTGAAGGAGCATGGCAAGGAATACCAGGCCTTTTTCTATCCCGGCACCCAGCACGGCTTCCACAATGACACAACGCCGCGCTACGACGAGGCGGCGGCGGAACTGGCCTGGCAGCGGACGCTGGATTTCTTCGCCGCAAAGCTCTCCTGACGCGAATTGTCAGCAGGACGGGGCGATCCTTGCCGGGAAAGGAGATTTCGCATGATCGACCATATCGGATTTCCCGTCTCGGACCTGGCCCGCTCGCGCGCTTTCTACGACCGGGCGCTGGTGCCGCTGGGCATCGGGCTGCTGATGGAGGTGACCGAAGAGATGACCGGCGGCCATGGCGCGCATCTGGGCTATGGCCGCGAGGGCAAGCCGTTCTTCTGGATCGGCAGCGGCCGGTCTGCCGGTCCGGGCACTCATGTCGCCTTTGCCGCGCCCGACCGGGCGACGGTGGACGCCTTTCATGCCGCCGCGCTGGCCGCGGGCGGGCAGGACAACGGTGCGCCGGGGCTGCGGCCGGAATACCATCCCGGCTATTATGGCGCCTTCGTGCTCGACCCTGACGGCAACAATATCGAGGCCGTCCACCACGGAGAGCCGGCATGACCGCCTATCACGGCTCCTGTTTCTGCGGCGCCGTCCGCTTCGAGGCCGAGGGCGACCTGTCGCAAGGCACCATGCGCTGCAATTGCAGCTTCTGCCGCAAGATGCGCTATTGGGAGATGCGGTTGCCCGACCCGGAACGCTTCCGCATCACCCATGGCGCCGAGATGCTGGCCGAGACCCCGCGCCGGCAGCAGGACGGTGTGGACATGCACCATATGTTCTGCGCCCGCTGCGGGACGAGGCTGTGGACTGAGGGCAACCTGGAAGAGATGGGCGGCCGCTTCGTCCAGGTCTGCGTCAGTGCGCTGGACGATGTGTCCGAGGCCGAGCTGATCGCCGCCCCGGTCTTCTATGCCGACGGCGCGCATGACGCCTGGTGGAACCCCGCACCCGAGACCCGGCACCTGTGACCGCAGGCCGCGCGCCGCATGCGCTTTCTCCGTTTTCCAAATACTCCGGGGGAGCCCCGCAGGGGCGGGGGCGGAGCCCCCCGGCGCCAGCGCATCCAGGCCCGACTGCCGCCCCGGTTGCCTCGGCGGCGAAATCCCGCTATGGTGCCTGCCGCAGCAGAGGAGAACGGTGTCATGGACAACTCGCAAATCTGACCTTTCACGGACGGATTGAAGAGGATTCCCATGACTGCCCACTTCCTTGATGCGGCTTTGCCCCATCCCATGCGCTTTCCCGACGGCACTCTGAACCGGGGGCTGGTGCATCTGAACCGGGTGATCGACCATCCGAATATCGAGATCGGCGATTTCACCTATGCCAGCAGCTTCGACCCGCCGGACGACTGGGCGGCGCGGCTGGCGCCCTATACCTATGCCGGCGCGCCCGAGCGGCTGGTGATCGGGCGGTTCTGCCAGATCGCCGACCGGGTGCGGATCGTCACCGCCTCGGCCAATCATCCGATGGCCGGGATCTCGACCTATCCCTTCGCGATCTTCGACCATGCGCGGGTCGGCGATTACATCGACCAGATCAGCGGCTTGCCGGATACGGTGATCGGCCACGATGTCTGGATCGGCGACGGCGCCACCATCCTGCCGGGCGCGCGGATCGGCAGCGGCGTCATCATCGGCGCCGGCGCGGTGGTCGGGGGCGTGGTGCCGGATTACGCGGTGGTCGCGGGCAATCCCGGTCGTGTCATAAGGCTGCGCTTCGACGATGCCACCATCGCCCGGCTCATGGCGTTGCAATGGTGGCACTGGCCCGTGGCGCGGCTCGCCCGCGCCACCGCCGCGCTNTGGTCGCGGGCAATCCCGGTCGTGTCATAAGGCTGCGCTTCGACGATGCCACCATCGCCCGGCTCATGGCGTTGCAATGGTGGCACTGGCCCGTGGCGCGGCTCGCCCGCGCCACCGCCGCGCTGGCCCGTGCCGATGTCGCGGCGCTTGAGGAACTGGCCGCCTGAGGCGGCGCGACGAAACGAACCGGGCAAGCGCCCGGACTGATGCGAATGAGGTCTGTCATGTTCAGCTGGTTCGAGCGCCGGCTTGATCCCTATCCCGCCGATCCGCCGCGCATGCCGCCGCAGGGGCTGTGGCGGTTCATCCTGCATTTCTCGCGCGGGGCCGAGGGCTACATGCTGGCGATGGCCGCCTGCTCGGCGATGATCGCCGTGGCCGAGGTGGTGCTGTTCGGCTATCTGGGCGAGCTGGTGAACCGGCTGGCCGGCGCCGATCGCGAGAATTTCTGGGCGGTCGAGGGCAACCGGCTGATCCTGATGGGCGCGATCCTGGTGATCGGCCTGCCGCTGCTGCAGGTGCTGTTCTCGCTCTTGATGCACCAGACGCTGATGGGCAATTTCCCGCAGCGCATCCGCTGGCAGGCGCATCGCTATCTGCTGCGCCAGTCGATGAGCTATTTCCAGGACGAGTTCGCCGGCCGCATCGCCACCAAGCTGATGCAGACCGCACTGGCGGTGCGCGAAGTGGCGATGAAGTTCATGGACGTGCTGGTCTATGTCGGGGTCTATTTCATCGGCGCGCTGATCCTGGCCGCCTCGACCGACGGCTGGCTGGCATTGCCCTTTGCCGGCTGGGGCATCCTCTACGGGCTTCTGCTGTGGTGGCTGATCCCGCGCATCGGCCGCATCAGCGAGGCGCAGGCCGATGCCCGCGCGGTGATGACCGGCCGGGTGGTGGACAGCTATACCAACATCTCGACGGTGAAGCTGTTCTCGCATTCATCGCGCGAGGAAGCCTATGTCCGCGAAAGCATGGACGGTTTCCTGCAGACGGTGCATGGGCAGATGCGGCTGGCCTCGATCCAGAACATCCTGCTGTCCACGCTGAACTCGCTCCTGACCTTCTCGGTCACGGTGCTGGGCCTGTGGCTGTGGGTCGGCGGCAAGATCGAGGTCGGCGCGGTCGCCGTGGCCATCCCGCTGGCGCTTCGGCTGGGCAACATGTCGCATTGGATCATGTGGGAATTCGCCGGGCTCTTCGAGAATATCGGCACGGTGCGCGACGGCATCGGCTCGCTGTCCTTGCCGCGCATGGTGACGGATGCGCGCGGTGCGCGCCCGCTTTCGGTGCCCGAGGGGCGGGTCGAGTTCGACCGCGTCACCTTCCGCTATGGCGAGGCGGCGCGGCCCGGCCGCGGCGCGGTGCTGGACGACCTGAGCCTGGCCATCGCGCCGGGCGAGCGGATCGGGCTGGTCGGGCGCTCGGGCGCGGGCAAGTCGACGCTGGTGAACCTGATGCTGCGCTTCCACGACCTGGAATCGGGCCGCATCCTGATCGACGGCCAGGACATCGCGCAGGTCACGCAGGAAAGCCTGCGCGCCGCCATCGGCGTGGTGACGCAGGACACCTCGCTCTTGCACCGCTCGATCCGCGACAATATCGCTTATGGCCGGCCGGACGCGTCCGAGGCCGAGATCCTGCGCGCCGCCGAACTGGCCGAGGCGGATTTCATCGCCGGCCTGACCGATTCGCAGGGCCGGCGCGGGCTTGACGCCCATGTCGGCGAACGCGGGGTCAAGCTGTCGGGCGGCCAGCGCCAGCGCATCGCCATCGCGCGGGTGCTGCTGAAGGACGCGCCGATCCTGGTGCTGGACGAGGCGACCAGCGCCCTGGACAGCGAGGTCGAGGCGGCGATCCAGTCGCAGCTCGACATGCTGATGCAAGGCAAGACGGTGATCGCCATCGCGCATCGGCTGTCGACCATCGCGCGCATGGACCGGCTGGTGGTGATGGAGCAGGGCCGCATCGTCGAGCAGGGCACGCATGAGGCGCTGCTGGCGCGCGGCGGCATCTATGCCGGCCTCTGGGCGCGGCAGTCCGGCGGGTTTCTTGAGGCCGAGTGATCTTCCCTCTTGAACCCCGCCCGGACCTGCCGTAATCAGCAGCGCGGCCTAGGGGTATAGCTCAGTTGGTAGAGCATCGGTCTCCAAAACCGAGGGTCGGGGGTTCGAGTCCCTCTGCCCCTGCCAGCCGCTTCCCGTGTCAAGCCGCGTGCCTTCCGATCCCTGCCGAGATCCCATGGCGCTGAGCATACATCTGGGGGCGCACAAGACCGCCTCGACCCATCTGCAATTTTCCCTGCGCCAGGTGCGCGACCGGCTGCTTGGCGCCGGGCTGGCCTATGTCGATCCGGCCATGCTGCGCGGTCAGCCGCTATCGCTTTCTGCCGTCCTGGCCCAGGGCATCGGCGGGCGGGACCAGGACTCCGCCCGGCGGATGCTGCTGGACATGCGGCAGGGCTGCCGCGATCTGCTGATCTCGGAAGAAAACATCCTGGGCATGACCCATCGCAGCCGGCTGTTTTCCCGGCGCGGCGAGATCTATCCCCGCGCGGCGCAGCGGCTGCGGCATGTCATCGCCCTGGCGGGCGGCGGGCCTGCGGTGGTGTATCTGTCGTTGCGCGACCCCGCCTCCTTCAACGTCTCGGCCTTCGCGCTCCAGGTTGCCGGCGGCAAGGAGATCGACATCCATTCCTATCTGGGCGGCCGCGACCCGGCGCGCTCGGCCTGGGCGGGGCTGGTCGGACGGTTGGCGGCGGTCGAGGGGGTCTCGCGCATCGTGCTGTGGCGCTACGAGGATTATCCGGCGCTACGCCCGCGGCTGCTTGAACGGCTGCTGCCCGCCGGCCTTGCGGCCGAGGTGCCCGACCCGCCGCCCGCCAATGTCAGCCTGACCCAGGCCGGCTACGACTGGCTGCTGCGCCGCGCCGCCTCGGGCGACGGCATCGACCAGCGGATCCTGGCGCGGCGCGCGCGCGAGCGTTTCCAGCCCGCCTCGGGCCATGCCCGGCTGCGCCTGCTGGATGACGAGACCCATGCCCGTTCGGCCTGGAACTATGCGCAGGACATCGCCGCCCTGCGCGCCATGCCGGGGGTCGAGTTCCTGGAGCCGTGATCGCCCCCCGCTCAGATCGGCGCTTGAAATGCCGGCCGGTGCAGGCTATCTGACCCGCTGCAAGACCGAAGGAAAATCCATGGCCAATCCCGTCCAGTTCATCAGCCAGGTCCGTGCCGAGCTTGGCAAGATCACCTGGCCCACGCGCCGCGAGGTGGTGACGACCACGATCATGGTCTTCATCATGGCGACGCTGGCCTCGATCTTCTTCTTCCTCGTGGACCTGCTGATCAAGACCGGGCTTTCGGTCGTGATCAACCTGGTCGGCAGCTGAGGGCTTGCATTGAGGGGCAGGGGGCGTTATGTCCGCCCGACCTGCCCGTGATACGGCGTGCATCGATTCGGTCGTGCGCGCCGATTTCAATTTGGCCGGCGCCTGCGGCATGTGCCCAAGGGTGGGTCGGGGCGGGTAAGGAATTCAATGGGTTGGCCTTGGCCTGCCCGGAAGGAAACAGGGGTCGATCGAGACATGGCAAAGCGTTGGTATTCGGTCAGCGTCCTGTCGAACTTTGAAAAGAAGGTCGCCGAGGCGATTCGCCAGGCCGTTGTCGAAAAGGGCCTGGAAGACGAGATCGACGAGGTGCTGGTCCCGACCGAGGAAGTGATCGAGATCCGCCGCGGCAAGAAGGTCACCTCCGAGCGCCGCTTCATGCCCGGCTATGTGCTGGTGCGCATGGAACTGTCGGACAAGACCTATCACCTGGTGAACTCGATCAACCGCGTGACCGGTTTCCTGGGTGCCCAGGGCAAGCCGATGCCGATGCGCGACGACGAGGTCAACGCGATCCTGCATCGCACCGGCGAGGGCGGGGCCGAGGTCGCGCCGCGCAACCTGATCCGGTTCGATGTGGGCGAAAAGGTGAACGTGACCGACGGGCCCTTCGAGGGCTTCTCGGGCATGGTCGAGGAAGTGGACGAGGCCGCGAACCGCATCAAGGTCACGGTGTCCATCTTTGGCCGCCCGACGCCGGTGGAACTGGAATTCACGCAGGTCGCCAAGACCGCGTGATCGTCTGCGGGAGGCGCCGGCCCTTCGGGGCGCAGCCGTACCGCTAAGTCGGCCCCATCGGTCCAATAACGGGCGGGGCGTGATGATAAGGAGAGGGCCAGATGGCCAAGAAAGTTGTCGGCAGCCTCAAGCTGCAAATCAAGGCGGGTCAGGCGAACCCGTCCCCGCCCGTCGGCCCGGCCCTGGGTCAGCGCGGCATCAACATCATGGAATTCTGCAAGGCGTTCAACGCCAAGACGCAGGAGATGGAGCAGGGCGCCCCTGTTCCGGTCGTGATCACCTATTACGCCGACAAGTCCTTCACCTTCGAGACCAAGACGCCCCCGGCCTCGTTCCTGCTGAAGAAGGCCGCCGGCCTGAAGCCGGTCGGCAAGCGCAACCGCGCCAAGGGTTCGGAAAAGCCCGGCCGCCAGGTCGCCGGCACCGTGACCGCCAAGCAGGTCCGCGAGATCGCCGAAGCCAAGATGAAGGATCTGTCCGCCAACGACATCGAGGCCGCGATGCAGATCATCCTGGGCTCGGCGCGTTCGATCGGCATCGAGGTGAAAGGCTAAGCCATGGCTAAACTGTCGAAAAAGCAAGCCGCCGCCCGCGCCGCCTTTGCCGGCAAGGCGAATCTTCCCGTCGAGGAAGCCGTCAAGCTGGTCAAGGAGAACGCCAGCGCGAAATTCGACGAGACCGTCGAGATCGCGATGAACCTGGGCGTCGATCCCCGCCACGCCGACCAGATGGTCCGCGGCGTCGTGACCCTGCCCAACGGCACCGGCAAGGATGTGCGCGTCGCCGTCTTCGCCCGCGGCCCCAAGGCTGACGAGGCGAAGGCCGCCGGCGCCGAGATCGTCGGTGCGGAAGACCTGATGGAGACGATCCAGTCGGGCAAGATCGAGTTCGATCGCTGCATCGCCACGCCGGACATGATGCCGCTGGTCGGCCGTCTGGGCAAGATCCTGGGTCCGCGCAACCTGATGCCGAACCCCAAGGTCGGCACGGTGACGATGGACGTGAAGGCCGCCGTCGAGGCCGCCAAGGGCGGCGAGGTCCAGTTCAAGGCCGAGAAGGCGGGCGTGGTCCATGCCGGTGTCGGCAAGGCCTCGTTCGATGCCGAGAAGCTGGCCGAGAACATCCGCGCCTTCGTGGATGCGGTGAACCGGGCCAAGCCGTCGGGCGCCAAGGGTACCTATGTCAAGAAGGTCTCGATCAGCTCGACCATGGGTCCGGGCGTGTCGCTGGACCTGTCTTCGGCGGTCGCGCAGTAAGCGCGCAAGAATTTCGCCGGCACCCTGCAACAGGGTCCGGCGAATGGCGGGGCAGCGATGCCCCGTCCTGTCCGAGACGGAGGGTGCCGACCCGATACGCTATCTGGCCGGCTTAATCGTCCTTCCTGAGATGGGATCAAGACCATTTTCCGAAGGTTTCTTCGGGGGATCTTGGGACCGTCACGGACCCATCCGGTCGCTGTTCGGGCGGCTGGAAAGTGAGAGCCGGGGGGAAACCCCCAACTTGGAGTGAAACCGTGGATAGAGCGCAAAAAGAACAGGTGGTCGAAGAACTCGGCCAGATCTTTGAAGCCTCTGGCGTCGTGGTGGTTGCCCGCTACGAGGGAATGACGGTTGCCCAGATGCAGGACCTGCGCGCGCAGATGCGCGAAGCCGGCGGGTCCGTTCGCGTTGCCAAGAACAGGCTCGCCAAGATCGCCCTGGATGGGAAGCCTTGCGCAAGCATCGCCGACTATCTGACGGGTATGACCGTGCTCGCCTATTCCGAAGACCCGGTGGCTGCCGCCAAGGTCGCGGATAAATACGCCAAGGGGAACGACAAGTTCGTGATCCTGGGCGGTGCGATGGGCGACACGGCGCTTGACCCGGCCGGTGTGAAGGCCGTGGCCCAGATGCCGTCGCGCGAGGAGCTTATCGCTTCGATCGTGGCCTGCATCGGTGCCCCTGCTTCCAACATCGCGGGCGCGATCGGCGCACCTGCCAGCAACATCGCGGGCATCCTCTCGACTCTGGAAGAGCGCGAGGCCGCCTGAGGCAATCCCCATTCCGTCGTGGGGTTGAAACCCCGACGTTGGAACACTTAATGGAAAGAACGGAAAAATGGCTGATCTGAAGAAACTCGCCGAAGAAATCGTGGGCCTGACCCTGCTGGAAGCCCAGGAACTGAAGAACATCCTGAAAGACGAATACGGCATCGAGCCCGCCGCCGGCGGCGCCGTGATGGTTGCCGGCCCGGCCTCTGGCCCGGCTGAAGCCGCCGAAGAAAAAACCGAATTCGACGTCGTCCTGGTGGACGCCGGCGCCAACAAGATCAACGTGATCAAGGAAGTGCGCGGCATCACCGGCCTGGGCCTGAAAGAAGCCAAGGATCTGGTCGAAGCCGGCGGCAAGGTGAAAGAGGGTGCCTCGAAAGCCGATGCCGAAGAAATGAAGAAGAAGCTCGAAGCGGCTGGCGCCAAGGTCGAGCTGAAGTAATTGGCCGTTTCGGCCGGTTGATTTCGGAAGAATTGGGCAGGGTCCGGGGTTTCCCGGTCCCTGCCGAACCTGTCTTGAAGGACGGTTTCGCGAGCAGACCTTCCTTCAGGGCATGTTCGGGGTTCGGGAGCTGCGCGGTGGGACGCGCGGCACGAATGGAACCCCGCCCCTCATTCGCCGCCTTGCGCCGGTCGGGCCCCGACGGCCGGTGCAAGCGAAAGACGAAAGGTAAGACCCTCTATGGCGCAAGCTTATGTCGGCCAGAAACGCATCCGGCGTTACTATGGCAATATCCGCGAAGTTCTGGAGATGCCGAACCTGATCGAGGTTCAGAAATCTTCCTATGACCTGTTCCTGCGCTCGGGCGAGGGCGAAGGCCATCAGGACGGCGAAGGCATCCAGGGCGTCTTCCAGTCGGTGTTCCCGATCAAGGACTTCAACGAGACGGCGACGCTGGAATTCGTGAAATACGAGCTGGAAAAGCCGAAATACGACGTGGACGAGTGCCAGAGCCGCGACATGACCTACGCCGCGCCGCTGAAGGTGACGCTGCGCCTGATCGTGTTCGATGTCGACGAGGCGACCGGCGCCAAATCGGTCAAGGACATCAAGGAACAGGATGTCTACATGGGCGACATGCCGCTGATGACGCAGAACGGGACGTTCATCGTGAACGGGACCGAGCGCGTCGTCGTGTCGCAGATGCACCGCTCGCCCGGCGTGTTCTTCGACCATGACCGCGGCAAGACCCATTCCTCGGGCAAGCTGCTGTTCGCCTGCCGCATCATTCCCTATCGCGGTTCGTGGCTGGATTTCGAGTTCGACGCCAAGGATCTGGTCTTCGCGCGCATCGACCGCCGCCGCAAGCTGCCGGTGACGACGCTGCTCTATGCCCTCGGCATGGACCAGGAGGGCATCATGGATGCCTTCTACAACACCGTGGACTACAAGCTGCAGCGCGCCGGCAAGGGGCAGGCCGCGGGCTGGGTCACGAAATTCTTCCCCGAGCGGGTGCGCGGCACCCGTCCGACCTATGACCTGGTGAACGCCGAGACCGGCGAGATCATCACCAAGGCCGGCGACAAGGTGACGCCGCGGCTGGTCAAGCAGCTGCTTGAACAAGGCGACGTGAACCTGCTGCTGCCCTTCGAGAAGATCATCGGCCGCTTTGTCGCGAAAGACATCATCAACGAGCAGACCGGCCTGATCTATGCCGAGGCCGGCGACGAGATCACCGTCGAATACGACCGCGACGGCGAGATCTCGGGCGGGCTGCTGAAGGTGCTGCTGGACAACGGCATCGAGGACATCCCGGTCCTCGACATCGACCATGTCAATGTCGGCCCCTATATCCGCAACACCATGGCGGCGGACAAGAACATGAGCCGCGAAGGCGCGCTGATGGACATCTATCGCGTCATGCGCCCGGGCGAGCCGCCGACCGTCGAGGCCGCCTCGGCGCTGTTCGGCAGCCTGTTCTTCGACAGCGAACGCTATGACCTGTCCGCCGTGGGCCGGGTCAAGATGAACATGCGCCTTGACCTGGATGCGCCGGACACCCAGCGCACCCTGCGCAAGGAGGACATCATCGCCTGTATCCGCGGGCTGGTGGAACTGCGCGACGGCAAGGGCGAGATCGACGACATCGACCACCTCGGCAACCGCCGGGTGCGCTCGGTCGGCGAGCTGATGGAGAACCAGTATCGCATCGGCCTGCTGCGCATGGAACGCGCGATCCGCGAGCGCATGTCGGGCGTCGAGATCGACACCGTGATGCCGCAGGACCTGATCAACGCCAAGCCGGCCGCGGCCGCGGTGCGCGAGTTCTTCGGCTCGTCGCAGCTGTCGCAGTTCATGGACCAGACCAACCCGCTGTCGGAAGTCACTCACAAGCGGCGCCTTTCGGCGCTTGGTCCGGGCGGTCTGACCCGCGAGCGCGCCGGCTTCGAGGTGCGCGACGTTCACCCGACCCATTACGGCCGGATGTGCCCGATCGAGACGCCGGAAGGCCAGAACATCGGCCTGATCAACAGCCTGGCGACCTTTGCCCGCGTGAACAAATACGGCTTCATCGAGACCCCCTATCGCAAGGTGGTCGAGGGCAAGGTCACCGACGAGGTGGTCTACATGTCCGCGACCGAGGAGATGCGCCACACCATCGCCCAGGCCAATGCGACGCTGGACGCAGACGGCAAGTTCGTGGACGAGCTGGTCTCGACCCGTCAGGCCGGCGACTTCATGCTGAACCCGGTCGAGGCCGTGGACCTGATCGACGTGTCGCCGAAACAGCTGGTTTCGGTTGCCGCGGCGCTGATCCCCTTCCTTGAAAACGACGACGCCAACCGCGCGCTGATGGGCTCGAACATGCAGCGTCAGGCGGTTCCGCTGCTGCGGGCCGAGGCGCCCTTCGTCGGCACCGGCATGGAAGCGACCGTGGCGCGCGATTCCGGCGCTGCGATCATGGCGCGCCGGGGCGGCATCATCGACCAGGTCGATGCGCAGCGTATCGTTATCCGCGCGACCGAGGATCTGGGCGCCGGCGACGCGGGCGTGGACATCTATCGCCTGCGCAAGTTCAAGCGGTCCAACCAGTCCTCGACCATCAACCAGCGCCCGCTGGTCAAGGTGGGCGACAGGGTGGTCAAGGGCCAGGTCGTGGCCGACGGTCCCTCGACCGATCAGGGCGAGCTGGCGATCGGCCGCAATGTGGTCGTGGCCTTCATGCCCTGGAACGGCTACAACTACGAGGACTCGATCCTGATCTCGGAGCGGATCCACCGCGACGACGTGTTCACCTCGATCCATATCGACGAATACGAGGTGGCGGCCCGCGACACCAAGCTGGGCCCCGAGGAGATCACCCGCGACATCCCGAATGTCGGCGAGGAGGCGCTGCGCAACCTCGACGAGGCCGGCATCGTCTATATCGGCGCCGAAGTGGGTCCGGGCGACATCCTGGTCGGCAAGATCACCCCCAAGGGTGAATCGCCGATGACGCCGGAAGAGAAACTGCTGCGCGCCATCTTCGGCGAAAAGGCCAGCGACGTGCGCGACACCTCGCTGCGCCTGCCGCCGGGGGCTTACGGCACCATCGTCGAGGTCCGGGTGTTCAACCGCCACGGCGTCGACAAGGACGAGCGCGCGCTGCAGATCGAGCGCGAGGAAGTCGAGCGCCTGGCCCGCGACCGCGACGACGAGCTGGCGATCCTGGAGCGCAATATCTATGCGCGCCTGAAATCGCTTATCATGGGCAAGGAAGTCGTCAAGGGGCCGAAAGGCATCCGCGCCGGCGCCGTGGTGGACGAGGATCTGCTGGGCCAGCTGAGCCGCGGCCAGTGGTGGCAGCTTGCCGTCGCCGACGAGGATACCGCCAAGGAAGTCGAGGCGCTGAACCAGCAATTCGACGCGCAGAAGCGGGCCTTGGACAACCGTTTCGACGACAAGGTCGAAAAGGTGCGCCAGGGCGACGACCTGCCTCCGGGCGTGATGAAGATGGTCAAGGTTTTCGTCGCGGTGAAGCGCAAGCTGCAGGCGGGCGACAAGATGGCCGGCCGTCACGGCAACAAGGGCGTCGTCTCCAAGGTCGTGCCGATCGAGGACATGCCCTTCCTGTCCGATGGCACCCCGGTCGACCTGGTGCTGAACCCGCTGGGCGTGCCCTCGCGGATGAACGTCGGGCAGATCCTGGAGACGCATATGGGCTGGGCCTCGCGCGGGCTGGGCATCAAGATCGACGAGGCGCTGCAGGATTATCGCCGCAACGGCGACATGTCCCCGGTGCGCGAGGCGATGCGGAACGGCTATGGCGACGATTTCTATGCCGAGACCTTTGAGGGCATGGATGACGAGACCCTGCTGGAGCATGCCGATGCGGTGCGCGGCGGCGTTCCCATCGCCACGCCGGTCTTCGACGGCGCGAAAGAGGCGGATGTGAACGACGCGCTGCGCCGTGCGGGTTTCGACAGCTCGGGCCAGTCCATCGTCTTCGACGGCCGCACCGGCGAGCAGTTCGCGCGTCCGGTCACGGTCGGGATGAAATACGTCCTGAAGCTGCACCACCTTGTCGACGACAAGATGCACGCGCGTTCGACCGGGCCTTACTCGCTTGTCACGCAGCAACCGCTGGGCGGCAAGGCGCAGTTCGGCGGCCAGCGTCTGGGTGAGATGGAGGTCTGGGCCCTTGAGGCTTACGGCGCCGCCTATACCCTGCAGGAGATGCTGACGGTCAAGTCGGATGACGTGGCCGGCCGGACCAAGGTCTATGAGAGCATCGTCAAGGGCGAGGACAATTTCGAGGCCGGCGTGCCGGAATCGTTCAACGTGCTGGTCAAGGAGGTCCGGGGTCTGGGCCTCAACATGGAACTCCTGGATGCGGAGGACGAGGAGTGAGGGGGCGACCCCTCATCTCCCCCACCGCGCCCCTCATTAGGATTTGGAAATGAACCAGGAACTTGCCACCAACCCCCTGAACCCGCTGGCTGCGCCGCGGCAGTTCGACGAAATCAAGATCTCGCTGGCCTCGCCCGAGGAAATCCTCGCCTGGTCCTATGGCGAGGTGAAGAAGCCCGAGACCATCAACTACCGCACGTTCAAGCCCGAGCGTGACGGTCTGTTCTGCGCGCGCATCTTCGGTCCGATCAAGGATTACGAATGCCTCTGCGGCAAATACAAGCGCATGAAGTATCGCGGCCTGGTCTGCGAGAAATGCGGCGTCGAGGTGACGCTGCAGAAGGTCCGGCGCGAGCGCATGGGCCATATCGAACTGGCCGCTCCGGTCGCGCATATCTGGTTCCTGAAGTCGCTGCCCTCGCGCATCGGCCTGATGCTGGACATGACGCTGCGCGATCTTGAGCGCATCCTGTATTTCGAGAACTACGTCGTCATCGAGCCGGGTCTGACCGACCTTTCCTATGGTCAGCTGCTGACCGAGGAGGAGTTCCTGGACGCGCAGGACCAGTATGGCGCCGACGCCTTCACCGCCAATATCGGCGCCGAGGCGATCCGCGAGATGCTGGCCAATATCGATCTGGCCGCCACCGCCGAACAGCTGCGCGAGGAGCTGAAAGAGGCGACCGGCGAGCTGAAGCCGAAGAAGATCATCAAGCGTCTGAAGATCGTCGAGAGCTTCCTGGAATCGGGCAACCGTCCCGAATGGATGGTGCTGACCGTGATCCCGGTCATTCCGCCGGAACTGCGTCCGCTGGTGCCGCTGGACGGCGGCCGCTTCGCGACCTCGGACCTGAACGACCTCTATCGTCGCGTCATCAACCGCAACAACCGCCTGAAGCGGCTGATCGAGCTGCGCGCGCCCGACATCATCGTCCGTAACGAAAAGCGGATGCTGCAAGAGTCGGTCGATGCGCTGTTCGACAACGGCCGCCGCGGCCGCGTCATCACCGGCAACAACAAGCGGCCGCTGAAATCGCTGTCGGACATGCTGAAGGGCAAGCAGGGCCGGTTCCGCCAGAACCTGCTGGGCAAGCGCGTGGACTTCTCGGGCCGTTCGGTGATCGTGACCGGTCCCGAGCTGAAGCTGCATCAGTGCGGGTTGCCGAAGAAAATGGCGCTCGAGCTGTTCAAGCCCTTCATCTATTCGCGGCTTGAGGCGAAGGGGCTTTCGTCCACCGTCAAGCAGGCGAAGAAGCTGGTCGAGAAGGAACGCCCCGCGGTCTGGGACATCCTGGACGAGGTGATCCGCGAGCATCCGGTGCTGCTGAACCGCGCGCCGACGCTGCACCGCCTGGGCATCCAGGCCTTCGAGCCGATCCTGATCGAGGGCAAGGCGATCCAGCTGCATCCGCTGGTCTGCTCGGCCTTCAACGCCGACTTCGACGGCGACCAGATGGCCGTCCACGTCCCGCTCTCGCTGGAAGCCCAGCTTGAGGCGCGCGTGCTGATGATGTCCACGAACAACGTGCTGTCGCCCGCCAACGGCGCGCCGATCATCGTGCCGTCGCAGGACATGGTCCTTGGTCTCTACTACACGACCATGGAACGCGAGGGCATGAAGGGCGAAGGCATGGTCTTTGCCAACCTCGAAGAGGTGGAGCACGCGCTGGCCTCCGGCGCGGTGCATCTGCATGCCCGCATCACCGCCCGCCTGCCGCAGATCGACGAGAACGGCAACGAGGTCATCAAGCGTTTCGAGACCACGCCGGGCCGGATCCGGCTGGGCGCGCTCTTGCCCAAGAACGCCAAGGCGCCCTTCGAGCTGGTGAACCGCCTGCTGCGCAAGAAGGATATCCAGAACGTCATCGACACCGTCTACCGCTACTGCGGCCAGAAGGAATCGGTGATCTTCTGCGACCAGATCATGGGCTTGGGCTTCCGCGAGGCGTTCCGCGCCGGCATCTCCTTCGGCAAGGACGACATGGTCGTTCCGCCGACGAAATGGGACCTGGTCGAGGAAACCCAGGACCAGGTCAAGCAGTTCGAGCAGCAATACCTGGACGGGCTGATCACCCAGGGCGAGAAATACAACAAGGTCGTCGACGCCTGGTCGAAATGCAACGACCGCGTCACCGACGCCATGATGAAGACCATCTCGGCCACCAAGAAGGACGAGAACGGCGCCGAGCTGGAGCCGAACTCGGTCTACATGATGGCGCATTCGGGCGCGCGGGGCTCGGTCAGCCAGATGAAGCAGCTGGGCGGCATGCGCGGGTTGATGGCCAAGCCGAACGGCGAGATCATCGAGACGCCGATCATCTCGAACTTCAAGGAAGGTCTGACCGTTCTTGAATACTTCAACTCGACCCACGGCGCGCGCAAGGGGCTGTCGGACACCGCGCTCAAGACGGCGAACTCGGGCTACCTGACCCGCCGCCTGGTGGACGTGGCGCAGGACTGCATCATCCGCGAGCATGACTGCGGCACCGACCGGGCGATCACCGCCTCGGCGGCGGTCAACGACGGCGAGGTGGTCAGCCCGCTTTCCGAGCGCGTGCTGGGCCGCGTCGCGGCCGAGGACGTGCTGGTGCCGGGCGAGGACGTGGTCATCGTGCGCAAGAACGAGCTGATCGACGAGCGCAAGGCCGACGAGATCGAGGGCGCGGGCGTGCAGAACGTGCGCATCCGCTCGGCCCTGACCTGCGAGTCGGACGACGGTGTCTGCGCGCTCTGCTATGGCCGCGACCTGGCCCGCGGCACGCTGGTCAATATCGGCGAGGCGGTCGGCATCATCGCCGCGCAGTCCATCGGCGAGCCGGGCACGCAGCTGACGATGCGGACCTTCCACATCGGCGGCATCGCCCAGGGCGGCCAGCAGTCCTTCATCGCCGCGGCGCAGGAGGGCACGGTGGCTTTCGAGAACGAAAGCACGCTGGAAAACGCCAATGGCGAGCTGATCGTGATGAACCGCAACATGCAGCTGCACATCAAGTCGGCGACGGGCGAGACGCTGGCCAGCCACAAGCTGTTCTACGGCAGCAAGCTGTTCGTGCGCGAGGGCGATGCCGTGGCGCGCGGCCAGAAGATGTTCGAATGGGATCCCTATACCCTGCCGATCATCGCCGAGAAGGCCGGTATCGCGAAATATGTCGACCTCATCACCGGCCTTTCGGTCCGGGACGAGACCGACGACGCGACGGGCATGACGCAGAAGATCGTGACGGACTGGCGCTCGGCCCCCAAGGGCAACGAGCTGAAGCCCGAGATCATCATCGTCGACCAGGATGGCGAGCCGGTGCGCAACGAACAGGGCAACCCGGTCACCTATCCGATGTCGGTCGAGGCGATCCTCTCGGTCGAGGAAGGCCAGGAGATCCGCGCCGGCGACGTGGTGGCGCGTATCCCGCGCGAAGGCGCCAAGACCAAGGACATCACCGGGGGTCTGCCCCGCGTGGCGGAACTGTTCGAGGCCCGTCGTCCCAAGGATCACGCGATCATCGCCGAACTGGACGGCTATGTGCGCTTCGGCAAGGACTACAAGAACAAGCGCCGTATCGCCATCCAGCCCGCCGACGACACGCTGGAGCCGGTCGAATACATGGTGCCGAAAGGCAAGCACATCCCGGTGCAGGAAGGCGACTTCGTGCAGAAGGGCGACTACATCATGGACGGCAACCCGGCGCCGCATGACATCCTGCGCATCATGGGGATCGAGGCCCTGGCCGATTACCTGATCGACGAGGTGCAGGACGTCTACCGGCTGCAAGGCGTGAAGATCAACGACAAGCACATCGAGGTGATCGTCCGCCAGATGCTGCAGAAGATCGAGATCCTCGACAGCGGCGACACCACGCTGCTGAAGGGCGAGCATGTCGACCGCGACGAGTTCGAGGAAGAGAACGCCAAGATCGAAGCCAAGGGCGGCCGTCCGGCCACCGGCGAGCCGGTGCTCTTGGGCATCACCAAGGCGTCGCTGCAGACCCGCAGCTTCATCTCGGCCGCCTCGTTCCAGGAGACGACCCGCGTGCTGACCGAGGCCGCCGTCCAGGGCAAGCGCGACAAGCTGGTCGGCCTCAAGGAGAACGTGATCGTCGGCCGGCTGATCCCGGCCGGCACCGGCGGGGCCACGGCCCGCGTGCGCCGCATCGCCAGCGATCGCGACCACGAGGTGATCGAGGCGCGCCGGGCCGAGGCGGAAGCCGCCGCCGCGCTGATCGCGCCAGAGGACAGCCCGGCCGAGGTCGGCGGCGAGGACTGATCGCCCAGGGAAGGAAACAGGAAAGGCCCGGCAGCAATGCCGGGCCTTTTCGCTGTCGGCGGGCTTGCCTCTGTTCCGGCAATCTGGGATTGCATCGCGTGGGCATTATCCGCCGAAGGTTGCCTGGGCGCCTTCTTGCGGTGAACGGCCTGCCGTCCTGCCGATGCCCCTTGTGTTTCCGGGCCTCGGCCGGCCGGGGTAACGCCAGGGTAACGATTGTCGAGGAGGTACATCCATGCAGCTGTGTGGGCATTGCGGCTCGGAGGTTAAGGAAGGTTTTACGGTTTGCGCCGGCTGCGGGGCCAATCTGCGGCGCAGCCTGCGGCCGATCATCATCGGCGGGGCGGCGTTGGTTTTCGGCATGGCCATGCTGCTGGACGCCTTGCTGGCCTTGACCTCCAACTTCTCCTGGGCGCTCAGGAATGGCGGTATCGGCGGCGTCCTTGTTCTGGTCGGCTATCTGATCTTCCGATCGGGCTGGAAAAAGCAGTGGTACAGGCGCAACGCCTGAGCGCGGATTCCCTTGGGCCGGCAAGAGGTTCGCGGCCGCGGCACCGGGCGTTTCGTGGCCAAAAGGCCGCGCAACCGCCGAGCGGCTGCGGGCGCGCTTGACAGGCTATGGCTTTTCCATCGGCGCTTTCCTAAGCATTGGAAAACCGCCGGGAATCGCCATGCGCACGCCGCTTCTTTCATCGGGTCGAAAGGGTCGGCCGCCCGCCGAGCCGCAGGTCTTTTCCGCCAGCGCCGCCGACAACCTGCGCGGCTCGGCGCTGATGATGCTCAGCATGGCGGCCTTTATCTGCAATGACGCGCTGATGAAGGCGGTGACGCAAAGCCTGCCGCTTTACGAATCCATCGCCATCCGCGGTGCCATGGTGCTGCTGACCATGGTGCTGATCGCGCGGGCCCAGGGCGGCGTCCGGCTGCAGGTGCCGCGCGGCGATGTCCGGCCCTTGGCGCTGCGCACGGGGGCCGACGTGGTCTCGACGGTGTGCTACCTGCTGGCGCTGCGGCGCATGGCGCTGGCCGACATCTCGGCGATCATGCAGGCGCTGCCGCTGGCGGTGACGCTGGCGGCGGCGCTGTTCTTTCACGAAAGGCTGGGCTGGCGGCGGCTGCTGGCGATCGGCATCGGCTTTCTGGGCGTGCTGCTGATCCTGCGGCCGGGCACGGGCGCCTTCGACCTGTGGTCGGCGGTGGCGCTGGCGGCAATGCTGCTGATCGTGTTGCGCGACCTGGTGACGCGGACCTTCTCGGTCGGGGTCGGCTCCTCCGCCATCGCCTTTTACGCGGCGCTGGCAGTGATGCTGTCGGGCTTCGTGCTGGGCTGGACGGAAAGCTGGCGCGTTCCCACCCTGGCCGAATTTGCGCTGCTGGCCATGGCGGCGGGCTTCCTGACCGTGGGCTATATCACCGCCGTCGCCACCATGCGGGTAGGCGAGATCTCGGTTGTCGCGCCCTTCCGCTATACCTCGCTGGTCTGGGCGGTGGTGCTGGGGCTGGCGATCTTCGGTGAATGGCCGGACCTGTGGACCTGGGCCGGCTCGGCGCTGGTGGTGGGGGCGGGGATCTATACCATCCTGCGCGAGCGGCGGTTGCAGGGGAGGGGCTGATGCGGGTGCAGATGCTGGGCCTGTGCCGGTTTTCCTATCTCGGCGGGCGCGGTTTCCAGGTCATGCACGAGTCGCTGGAGCAGCGGCGGGCGTTCCTCTATGACCCCGCGCGGCTGGCGCGGCGCTGGTTCTGGTTCGAGCATGTCGCGCTGCCCGGCTGGCTGGCCCAGACCGACCCGGATTTCACCCTGGTGCTGATGACCGGGCCGGACCTGCCCGAGCCCTGGCTGTCGCGGCTGCGCGAGCTGGCCGGGATCATGCCGCAACTGCGGCTGGCCCTGGTCCCGCCGATGGAGCGGCATGTCGAAGCCTGCATGGTCGCCGTCGCCCCCCATGTCGAGGCGGGAGCGGATGTCGTCGGCCATTTCCGCCATGACGACGACGATGCCGTGGCGGTGGATTACATCCGCGACGCGCGCCGCGATTTCGCGGCGATGCAGCCGCTCTGGCAGCAAAGGCGCCGGCTGTCCTGCGACTATTCCCGCGGGGTGGTGCTGCGTGCGGGCGCGGGCGGGATCGACGCGGAACTGCGGATGATCCACAATGCCAGCGCGGCGCTGACCATCTATCTGCCGCCCGATGCCGGGCGCTGCGCGCTGCATTTCCCGCATTGGAAGGTGGCGATGTCCATGCCCGGCGTGACCTTGCCCGGCAAGGTGATGTATGCGCGTATGCTGCATCGCGACAACGACTCGGGCGCGGTCGGCGCCGGCTATCCGGTCGAGGGGCAGGGGGCTGCGATGCCAGCCTTGCTGGCCGACCGTTTCCGCATCGACCTGCCCGGACTGGACGAGGGCGCGCGGCGCCTGTGGCAGGGGTGAGGAGCGGTGGCGGGGTTGTTGACTCACCCCCGGTTTGCCCATATACGCGCCTTCACCCGTCAGGAATCTGATCGGGGCCCAGAACCTCTGTGGTCATGATCCGGGCCGAATGCCCCGATCCTCTGGTAATTCAGCCCGTCCTCCCCGGTCTCGGGGACAGGATGGGTTGTGGCGTTTCACGATGCGCGTGATTCGCCGTCGAGAAGTGGCGCAGCCGGTGGCTGCGAGTATTGACGAAAGCAAGACGGGGAACCGAATGCCGACGATCCAACAGCTGATCCGCAAACCGCGGCAGCCCAAGGTGCAGCGCTCGAAGTCGCAGCACCTGCAATCCTGCCCGCAGAAGCGGGGCGTATGCACGCGCGTCTATACCACGACGCCGAAAAAGCCGAACTCGGCCATGCGTAAGGTGGCCAAGGTCCGCCTGACCAATGGCTTCGAGGTGATCTCCTACATCCCGGGCGAAAAGCACAACCTGCAGGAACACAGCGTCGTGCTGATCCGCGGCGGCCGGGTGAAAGACCTTCCGGGTGTCCGCTACCACATCCTGCGCGGTGTTCTGGATACCCAGGGCGTCAAGGATCGTCGTCAGCGTCGTTCGAAATACGGCGCCAAGCGTCCGAAGTAAGGAGATAGGCACATGTCCCGTCGTCACGCCGCTGAGAAGCGCGAAGTCCTGCCCGACGCCAAATATGGCGATCGCGTGCTGACCAAATTCATGAACAACCTGATGATCGACGGCAAGAAATCGGTTGCCGAACGCATCGTCTACAACGCCCTCGACCGCGTCCAGGGCAAGCTGAAGCGCGAGCCGATCGAAGTCTTCCACGAAGCCCTCGACAACGTGAAGCCCTCGGTCGAGGTGCGCTCGCGCCGGGTCGGCGGCGCCACCTATCAGGTTCCGGTCGAGGTCCGTCCGTCGCGCCGCGAGGCCCTGGCGATCCGCTGGCTGATCGACGCGTCGAAAAAGCGCAACGAGCACACCATGGAAGAGCGCCTCGCGGGCGAGCTGGCCGACGCGGTGAACGGCCGCGGCACCGCCGTCAAGAAGCGTGAGGACACGCACAAGATGGCCGACGCCAACAAGGCGTTCAGCCACTACCGCTGGTAACCGGAAGGAAGGCCCTTTATGGCACGCGAATATCCGCTGGAGCGCTACCGGAACTTCGGGATCATGGCCCATATCGACGCGGGCAAGACCACGACGACCGAGCGCATCCTGTTCTATACCGGCAAGAACCACAAGATGGGCGAGACGCACGAAGGTGCGTCCACCATGGACTGGATGGAGCAGGAAGCCGAGCGCGGCATCACCATCACCTCGGCGGCGACCACGACCTTCTGGCAGCGCCACGAGGATCCCGACTTCACCCCCGATGACAAGGAGCGTTGCCGCTTCAACATCATCGACACCCCCGGCCACGTCGACTTCACCATCGAGGTCGAGCGTTCGCTGGCGGTGCTGGACGGCGCGATCTGCCTGCTGGACGGCAATGCCGGCGTCGAGCCGCAGACCGAGACCGTCTGGCGCCAGGCCGACCGCTACAAGGTTCCGCGGATCGTCTTCGTCAACAAGATGGACAAGATCGGCGCCGATTTCTTCAAATGCGTCGCCATGATCAAGGACCGCACCGGCGGCACCCCCTGCCCGATCGCCCTGCCGATCGGCGCCGAGGACAAGCTGGAAGGCATCGTCGACCTGATCAAGATGGAAGAATGGGTCTGGAGGGGCGAGGATCTGGGCGCCTCCTGGATTCGCCAGCCGATCCGCGACGAGCTTCAGGACGTCGCCGAGGAATGGCGCGGCAAGATGATCGAACTCGCCGTCGAACAGGACGACGAGGCGATGGAAGCCTACCTGGAAGGCAACGAGCCCGACGAGGCGACGCTGCGCAAGCTGATCCGCAAGGGCACGCTGTCGCTGTCCTTCTTCCCGGTCATGGCCGGTTCCGCCTTCAAGAACAAGGGCGTGCAGCCGCTGCTGAACGCCGTGGTGGACTTCCTGCCGGCGCCGACCGACGTTCCCGCCTATATGGGCTTTGCCCCGGGCGACGAGACGGAAGAGCGCAACATCGCCCGTCACGCCTCGGATTCGGACCCGTTCTCGGCCCTGGCGTTCAAGATCATGAACGACCCCTTCGTCGGCTCGCTGACCTTCACGCGGATCTATTCTGGCCAGCTCAAGAAGGGCGACCAGATGCTGAACTCGACCAAGGGCAAGCGCGAGCGCGTCGGCCGGATGATGGTCATGCATGCCATCAACCGCGAGGAAATCGACGAGGCTTTCGCCGGCGACATCATCGCCCTGGCCGGGCTGAAGGAAACCACCACGGGCGACACGCTTTGCGATCCCGCGAAGCCGGTGGTCCTGGAAACCATGACCTTCCCCGAGCCGGTGATCGAGATCGCCGTCGAGCCGAAGTCCAAGGCCGACCAGGAGAAGATGGGCCTGGCCCTGCAGCGCCTGGCCGCCGAAGACCCGTCCTTCCGCGTCGAAACCGATCTGGAATCGGGTCAGACCATCATGAAGGGCATGGGCGAACTTCACCTCGACATCCTGGTGGACCGCATGAAGCGCGAGTTCAAGGTCGAGGCGAATATCGGCGCGCCGCAGGTGGCTTACCGCGAGACGATCAGCCAGCCGGCCGAGATCGACTATACGCATAAGAAGCAGACCGGCGGCACCGGCCAGTTCGCGCGCGTCAAGCTGGAAATCCAGCCGACCGAACCGGGCGAGGGCTATTCCTTCGAAAGCCGCATCGTCGGCGGTGCCGTGCCCAAGGAATACATTCCGGGCGTCGAGAAGGGCATCAAGTCGGTGATGGATTCGGGCCCGCTGGCCGGCTTCCCGGTGATCGACTTCAAGGTGGCGCTGATCGACGGTGCCTTCCATGACGTCGACTCCTCGGTCCTGGCCTTCGAGATCGCGGCGCGTGCCGCCATGCGCGAGGGGCTGAAGAAGGCGGGGGCCAAGCTGCTCGAGCCGATCATGCGCGTCGAGGTGGTTACGCCGGAGGAATATACCGGTTCGATCATCGGCGACCTGACCAGCCGTCGCGGCATGGTCCGCGGCCAGGACTCGCGCGGCAATGCGAACGTCATCGACGCCTTCGTGCCGCTGGCCAACATGTTCGGCTACATCAACAACCTGCGCTCGATGTCCTCGGGCCGCGCGGTGTTCACGATGCAGTTCGACCATTACGAGGCCGTGCCGCAGAACATCTCGGACGAGATCCAGAAGAAATACGCGTAATCCCGGCGGTGCGTGGGCAACCGCGCACCCTACCAACCCCGTAGGGTGCGTGGTTGCACGCACCGTCAACATAAGGAGCCATGCCCATGGCAAAGGCAAAGTTTGAACGGACGAAACCGCACGTCAACATCGGGACGATCGGTCACGTTGACCACGGCAAGACGACGCTGACGGCTGCGATCACCAAGT
>NZ_JBGOSN010000055.1:0-23316 GCF_046335115.1 Paracoccus sp. P2
TCGGGCCAAGCGTCACCTTGACCGCATCGGCCAGGATGTTCACGCCCTTCAGCATCCGGTCGCGCGCGTCGCTGTTGAACTTAACTTCTTTCGCAGCCATGTGCTCTGCTCCTTGAATGGGTTATCGGAAGGGGACGATCAGGCGATGATGCCCAGGATGTCGCTTTCCTTCATGATCAGCAGTTCTTCGCCGTCGACCGTGACCTCGGTGCCCGACCACTTGCCGAACAGCACGCGGTCGCCGGCCTTGACCGCGGGCGCGATCAGTTCGCCCGAATCCTTGCGCGCGCCTTCGCCCACGGCGATGATCTCGCCCTCGGCGGGTTTTTCCTTGGCGCTGTCGGGGATGATCAGGCCGCCCTTGGTCTTTTCGTCCGACTGGACGCGACGGACCAGAACGCGGTCGTGCAGCGGTTTGAAAGCCATAGTAGAACACTCCGGTGTTTCAGGTTGCAGTGTTGCAGCTGTTGGCACTCGGCTCGGGTGAGTGCCAATGGCAAACCATCTAGGCGCCTGCCCGCGGCCTGTCAACGGCCTGCAATCGGGAAATCCGCCATGAAATCCGCTTGACGGGCTTTCCGCGGCGCGGCTAGGCCCAAGGGGAAGCAGCGGGGGCGGAGCTTATGGTGGAACGGCGTCTGAAGGCCCTTGTCATTGCCGAGGCGGCGAACCCGGAATGGGTCTCGGTGCCGCTGGTGGGCTGGTCGCTGGCCCATGCGCTGCGCGACGTGGCCGATGTCCATATCGTCACCCAGGTCCGCAACCGCGATGCCATCCTGCGCGCCGGCCTGGTCGAAGGGCGCGACTTTACCGCCATCGACAGCGAGCGGCTGGCCGCGCCGATGTGGCGGCTGGCGGAAAGGCTGAGCATGGGCAAGGGCGTGGGCTGGACCATGAAGACCGCGGTCTCGACGCTGGGCTACGGCTATTTCGAGCGGCTGGTCTGGCGTGCCTTCGGCCCGGCGATCCGCGCCGGGCAATACGATGTCGTGCATCGGGTGACGCCGCTGACGCCCACGGCGAACAGCCGCATCGCGCCGCTTTGCGCCCGCGCGGGCGTGCCCTTCGTGCTGGGGCCGCTGAACGGCGGCGTGCCCTGGCCCAGGGGTTTCGACAGCGAGCGGCGGCGGGAACGGGAATGGCTGTCCTATGTCCGCGGCGCCTACAAGGCGCTGCCGGGCCGCGGCGCGATGCTGCGCCATGCCTCGGCCATCCTCTGCGGCTCGCTGCACACGCTGGGCGAGATCCCGGCGGGCTTCCGGGCCAAGACCGTCTGGCTGCCGGAAAACGCCATCGAGCCCGCGCGCTTCAGCCTGACCGCGCCGCAGCCCGGCACCTTGCCGCTGCGCGGCTGCTTCATCGGTCGGCTGGTGCCCTACAAGGGCGCCGACATGGCGATCGAGGCGGCGCTGCCCCTGCTGCGCGATGGCCGCATGGTGCTGGACATCGTCGGCGATGGTCCGCAGGCCGGGGCGCTGCGCGACCTGGTCGCGCGCGAAGGCGTTGCCCAGGCGGTGCGGTTCCACGGCTGGTTGCCGCATGCCGAGGTGCAGGGCGTCGCGGCGCGGGCGCAGCTTCTGGTGTTTCCCTCGGTGCGCGAGTTCGGCGGCGGCGTGGTGCTGGAGGCGATGGCGCTTGGCGTGGTGCCGGTGGTCGCCGATTACGCCGGGCCGGGGGAACTGGTCGACGATGCGACAGGCTTTCGCATTCCGATGGGCCGCCGCGCTGCGCTGGTGGCGGGGCTGCGCGAGCGGCTGGAGGCCATCGCCGCCGATCCGGCGGTGCTGGGCGTCATGGCGGCGGCGGGGCAGGCCCGCGTCATGCGCGACTTCACCTGGGCCGCCAAGGCCGCGCAGGTCGAGCGCATCTGGCGAGCGGTGATCGCCGGGGCGCCTTTGCCGCAGGAATTGCCGCTGCCGCGCTAGGCTGGCGCGTTGCCCGCACCCGTGCCATGCTGCACGCCACGCTGATGCAGGAACCGCCCCCATGCGCCTTACGCCGATCCTGACCGCCCTTTTTGCCGCCGTGACCCCGGCCTTGCCGGCCGCGGCGCAGGATTGCATGGGACAGAACCTGTTCGAGCGCATGCCGCCCGAGCGGCTGGCCGAACTGCACGCGGCGGCCGAGGGCGTGCCCTATCGCCATGGCCTGTTCTGGCAGGCCGAGAAGGGCGAGCAGCGGGTCACTCTGCTGGGCACCTATCATTTCGCGGATCCGCGCCACGATCTGACCATGGAGCATTTCGGCCCCGAGATCGACGAGGCCGCCCTGCTGATGGTCGAGGCCGGCCCCGAGGAGGAGGCGAAGCTGGCCGAAGCCATGGCCTCGGACCCGTCGCTGCTGGTCGATCCCGAGGAGCCGACCCTGCCCGAGCGTTTCAGCGACGTCGAGTGGAAGTCGCTTTCGGCCGCGCTCGAGGCGCGCGGCCTGCCGGCGGTGATCGCCAGCCGGCTGCGGCCCTGGTATGTGGCGGTCATGCTGGGGGTCTCGCCCTGCATGATGCGGGTGATCGAGGAAAAGGGCGACCCCGGAGGGCTGGATCACCTGCTGGTGGAGCGCGCCGAGGCCGCCGAGGTGCCGGTCCGCGCGCTGGAGCCCTGGGATACCGTATTCACCCTGTTTGCGGGCATGACCTCCAAGGAGGAGGAGGACATGATCCGCGCCGCCATGCCCGCCGCCGAATATGCCGACGATTACGCGGTGACGCTGGCGGACGCCTATTTCTCGGGCGACAGCTGGCTGATCTGGGAATTCGGCCGCTTCGACGCCTATGACAATTCCGGCCTGACCCGGGCCGAGGTCGATGAGCAGATGCGGCTGGCGCAGGAAAAGCTGATGGACCGGCGGAACGAAAGCTGGATCGAACCGATTGAACAGGCGGCGGCCGAGGCGGCCGGGCAGGGCAAGGGCCTGGTGATCGGCTTTGGCGCGCTGCACCTGCCGGGCGAGCATGGCGTGCTGCGGTTGCTGGAAAACAGGGGCTGGAACATCAGCCCGATCACGGTGGAGGGGATGGGCGATGGCGGATGAGCTTTGGCGCGAGGAACGCGAATTCTGGCTGGCGGGGGTGGCCGAGGCAGCGCGCAAGCTTGACGGCTCCTGCCTGATGGCCTTTCGGCCCACCGGCATCATGGACCGCGCCGCGGTGATCGCCGCGCTGCAATCCGCGCCGCGCTGGCAGGAAGTCACCATGGCCGAACGGGCCAGCATCGAGACCGACGAGGTCTGCGTGCTGGCCTATCGCGCCACCGCGCGCCGCGCCGGGGCCGAGACCTATCGCGCGCTTTGCACCACCACCTGGATCCGCCGCGCCGGCGACTGGCGCATCCTGCAGCACCAGCAGACCCCGGTCTGATCCCCGCCCGGCCGGACCCCGCGCGGCGGGCAAGGCGGCCCGGGCCGCGGTGCCGCCCGTCGATAGACATTGCCGGGCCGCGCCCCTATAACCCCGGCGAATTTTCCGCCCAAGCTTCAGGGGATCCCCATGATCAAGGTTTTCGGCCACAAGGCCCCCGACACCGATTCGACCGGCTCGCCCATCATCTGGGCCTGGTATCTGTCCGAAGTCCGCAAGACCCCGGCCAAACCGGTGTTGCAGGGCGAGCCGAACACCGAGGCCGCCTGGATGCTGGCGAAATGGGGCCTCGAGATGCCCGAGATCATCGCCGATGTGGCGCCGGGCGAGCAATGCGTGGTGGTGGACACCAACAACCCCGCCGAGCTGCCCGATTCGCTGGCCGAGGCCGATGTGATCGAGATCATCGACCATCACCTGCTGGCCGGCGGCATCCGCACGCGCCTGCCGATCAACATTACCATCCGCCCGCTGGCCTGCACCGCGACGATCATGCACGACCTGATCGGCGACGAGGATCTGGCCCGCGCGCCCCGTGCCATCAAGGGCGCGATGCTGACCTGCATCCTGTCGGACACGCTGGAGTTCCGCAGCCCGACCACCACGCCCCACGACCGTTTCGTGGCCGAGAAGCTGGCCAGGGATCTGGGCGTCTCGATCCCCGAATACGCGGCCGAGATGTTCGCGGCCAAGTCGGACGTGTCGGCCTTTACCGAGGAAGCCCTGCTGCGCATGGACAGCAAGGAATATGAGCTCGGCGGCAAGCAGCTGCGCGTCTCGGTGCTGGAGACGACCGCGCCGCAGGTGCTGCTGGACCGCAAGGCGGCGCTGATCGCCGCCATGCCGGCCGTCGCCGCCGCCGATGGCGCCGACGAGGTGCTGCTGTTCATCGTCGACATCCTGAACGAGGAGGCGACCCTGCTGGTGCCGAACGATTTCGTCCGGCAGGTGGCCGAGAAAAGCTTCAACGCGACGGTTTCGGGCGACAGCGTGGTCCTGCCCGGCATCATGTCGCGCAAGAAGCAGATCATCCCGGCCCTGGCCGTCTGAGCGAAGGACCGTTCCATGACGCAGATCATCCGCGCGCTCGACGAGATCGCCCCGAATTACGACGTCCTGTTCTGCGATCTCTGGGGCTGCCTGCATAATGGCGTCGCCGCCTTCCCGGCCGCGGTCGCCGCCTTGCAGGGCTTTCGCGCCCAGGGCGGGCGGGTGGTGCTGCTGACCAATGCGCCGCGGCCGCAGCAATACGTGGCCGCACAGCTCGACCGCATGGGCGTGCCGCGCGATGCCTGGGACGCCATCGTCAGTTCGGGCGACGCCGCGCAGGACGCCATGTTCGCCGGCGCCGTCGGCCGCCGGGTCTGGGCCATTGCCCAGCCCAAGGACGAGGGCTTCTTCACCGACATCCCCGAGGAATGGCAGGACGCCCCGGCCATCGAGCGCGTGGCGCTGGACGAGGCCGAGGGCATCGTCTGCTGCGGGCTCTTCGACGACCTGGTCGAGGTGCCCGAGGATTACCGCGCCCGGCTGATGCTGGCGCGCGAACGCGGGCTGAAGCTGCTTTGCGCCAATCCCGACGTGGTCGTGGACATGGGCGAAAAGCGGCTCTATTGCGCCGGGGCGCTGGCCGAGCTTTACGAGGATCTGGGCGGCACCTCGCTGTATTTCGGCAAGCCGCATCCGCCGATCTACGACCTGGCGCGCCGCCGGCTGGGGCTGTGCGAGGATGCCCGCATCCTGGCCATCGGCGACGGCATCGCCACCGACATCGCCGGTGCGGCGGGCGAGGGGCTGGATGCGCTGTTCGTCACCGGCGGCCTCGGCTTCGACCAGTTCGGCCCGGATGTGGAAAACCCAGACCCGGCGCGGCTTGCCGAATGGCTGGCGCTGCGGTCGCAGAACCCGGCCTACGCCATCGGCCGGCTGCGCTGAACGGTTCGGTAACAATCCGTCCTTTTGGATGGTGCCCGTGTTATTTTGTTGCGCGCCCCCGGTTTTGCTGCTATGCAGCATAAATCCACTCATCGGGAGCATTGAATGATGCTGGACAACCTTCCGCGCGGCACGATCGTCATCGAGGATCTCGAGGTCGGGATGATGCGCTACCTGCAGAAGGTAGTGACCGACGAGGATATCGAGATGTTCGCTCAGGTCTCGACCGACCGCAATCCGGTGCATCTGGACGATGACTATGCGCAGGACACCATCTTCGAGGGGCGCATCGCCCATGGCATGCTGACCGCCGGGCTGATCTCGGCCGTGATCGGCGAGCAGCTGCCCGGCCATGGCACGGTCTACCTGGGCCAGACGCTGAAATTCATGGCCCCGGTCCGGCCCGGCGACATGGTCCGCGCCGAGGTCACGGTCGAGGCGATCGACCACGCAAAGCGCCGCGTGACCCTTGCAACCCGCTGCCTCGTCGGCGATACGGTCGTCCTGAAAGGCGAGGCCGTCGTTCTGGCGCCAAGCCGCAAATTCGACTGACAGGGCCGGCCGCCGGCCCACCGGGGGCCCGATTGCGCATCCATCACGACTGGAAAGCTCTGCCGCTCGATGCCCGCGGGGCCACCGTCGCCATGGGCAATTTCGACGGCGTCCACCTGGGCCACCGCTCGGTGATCGACGCGGCGCGCGCCGCCTGCGACGCGGCGCTTGGCGTCATCACCTTCGAGCCGCATCCGCGCGAGTTCTTTGTGCCCGACGCGCCCCCCTTCCGGCTGATGAACGTGGAATCGCGGGCCAACCGCCTGGCGCGGCTGGGGGTGGACCACCTTTACGAACTGCCCTTTGACGCGGTGCTGGCCGGGCTTGCGCCCGAGGCTTTCGCGCGCGAGGTGCTGGTCGAGGGGCTGGGCGTGCGCCATGTCACCGTGGGCGCGGATTTCTGCTTTGGCCGCAAGCGGTCGGGCGATGCGCAGACCCTGGCGCAACTGGGGCGCGAGATGGGCTTCGGCGTCACCGTGGCGCCGCTGATCGGCGACGGTGCGCTGCAATACAGCTCGACCGCGATCCGCGAGGCGCTGGCCGAGGGCCGCACCCGCGACGCCGAGCGCATGCTGGGCCATTGGCACCGCATCGACGGCGAGGTGCTGCATGGCGACAAGCGCGGTCGCGACCTGGGCTATCCGACCGCGAACATGGCGGTCGAGGGGCTGCACCTGCCGGCGCTTGGCATCTATGCCGTGCTGGTCGACGTGCTGACCGGGCCGGACCGCGGCAGCTACAAGGGCGTGGCCAGCCTGGGCGTGCGCCCGATGTTCGGCGAGAACCGGCCCAACCTGGAGGTGCATATCTTCGATTTCTCGGCCGACCTCTATGGCCAGCACCTGTCGGTGGCGCTGGTCGAATACCTGCGTCCCGAGGCGAAGTTCGACGGCCTGCCGGCGCTGGTCGCGCAGATGGATCGCGACAGTGCCCAGGCGCGCGAGATCCTGGCGACCCGCTGATGCGCGAGCGGTTCTGGGAACTGCCGCTTGCGCGCCTCGACAAGCAGGAATGGGAGGCGCTTTGCGACGGCTGCGGCAAGTGCTGCCTCAACAAGATCGAATATGAGGATACGGGCGAGCTGGCCTTTACCCGCGTTGCCTGCCGGCTGCTGGACGGCCAGACCTGCCAATGTTCCAGCTATCATAACCGCCACGATTTCGTGCCCGATTGCGTCGTCCTGACGCCCAGGAAGCTCAAGGAGATCGCCTGGTGGCTGCCCTCGACCTGCGCCTACAGGTTGCGCGCCGAGGGCAAGCCGCTTTACGACTGGCACTATCTGATCTCGGGGGATCGCGAATCGGTGCATCGCGCCGGCGCCTCGGTGCGCGGCTGGACCGTCAGCGAGCTTTCCGTGACCGAGGACGATTGGGACGAGCATATCATCGAGGATCTTTCATGAGTTTCGCCTCGGACAATGCGGGCGGCGTGCATCCGCGCATCATGGCTGCGCTTGCCGCCGCGAACCAGGGCCATGTGCCCGCCTATGGCGAGGACAGCATCACCCGCGCCGCCCAGGACCGCTTGCGCGAACTCTTCGACGCGCCCGAGGCGGCGGTGCATTTCGTGGCCTCGGGCACGGCGGCCAATGCGCTGTCGCTGTCGCTGTTGGCGCCGGGCTGGGGCAAGGTCTTCTGCCATGCCGACGCCCATGTGCAGACCAGCGAGACCGGGGCGCCCGAGTTCTTTTCCGGCGGCGCCAAGCTGATCCCGATCCCTGGCGCCGGCGGCAAGATCGTCCCCGAGGCGCTGGCCGAGGCGCTGGTGGTCCATGGCCGCGATTCGGTTCATGCCGGGCGGAACGCGGCGCTGAGCCTGACCAATGCGACGGAATGGGGCACCGTCTATCGGCCGGACGAGGTCGAGGCGCTGGCCGCCATCGCCCGTGACGCCGGGCTGGGCCTGCATATGGACGGAGCCCGCTTTGCCAATGCGCTGGCCGGGCTGGACGTGGCGCCGGCCGACCTGTCCTGGCGGGCGGGTGTGGACATCCTGTCGCTGGGCGGCACCAAGGACGGCTGCATGGGGGTCGAGGCGGTGCTGATCTTCGACCCCGCGAAATCCGAGGAGTTCCAGTTCCGCCGCAAGCGGGCCGGGGCGCTTGTGTCCAAGCACCGCTACCTGGCGGCGCAGGTGCTGGCCTGGCTCGAGGGCGACCTGTGGCTGCAACTGGCGCGCCACGCCAATGCCATGGCGCATGAACTGGCGCTGGGTCTGGCGCGCCTGCCCGGCGTGCGCATCGACCAGCGTGTCGAATCGAACGCGGTCTTCGCCACCATCCCGGCCGATCTGCATCGCCGCGCCTGTGCCGGCGGCCTCTGCTATCACCTCTGGCCGCATACCCAGCAGCCGGCCGAGGACGAGCCGGTCGGCATCCGCCTGGTCTGCGGCTGGGACACCCGGCTCGAGGATGTAACCGGCGCTTTGCAGGCCCTGGCCGAGCCGAAGCCCCTCCGAGCCGAGCCGCAGGCCCTGGGCTAGGCCAGCGCCGCCTTCAGCAGCGCCAGCGCATGCTCCACGGTGGCGGCGCGCACCGCGGCCCGGCCGAGCGGGCCGAAATCCACCGTCTCGGTCCTGACGCCAAGGGCATCGGCAATGCCGAAGCAGACCCGGCCCTCGGGCTTATGCTCGGACCCGCCCGGCCCGGCAATGCCGGTCACGGCGACCGCCACGCCCGCTTGCGAGCGGGCCAGCGCGCCTTGGGCCATTTCGGCCGCGATCTCCTCGCTGACCGCGCCGTGGGTCTCCAGAGTCTCGGGGCGGATGCCCAGCATCTCGATCTTGGCGGCGTTGGAATAGGTGACGAAGCCGCGGTCCACCGCATCGGATGACCCGGGCACATCCGTCAGTCGCCCGGCGATCAGCCCGCCGGTGCAGCTTTCGGCGGTGGCGATCAACACCCCGCGCCGGCGTGCCAGATCCAGGACTTCGGCGGGGTCGGTCACAGCATCGGCTCCAGCACGGCGTGGTAGAGCCCGGCCAGGATGACCGAGACCACGCCGGCGAACAGGCCCGCCCACAGGTCGTCCGCCATCACCCCCAGCGTGCCGCCGCGCCGGTCCGCGCGCCCGACCAGCCAGGGCTTCCAGATGTCGAACAGCCGAAACAGCAGGAAGGGCGCGACGAATCCCGGCCAGGCCGCCAGGATCGAGACGCCCTTCTGCGCCAGCGGGATGACGGTGAAGCTCATCGCGAGCCATTGCCCGGCCACCTCGTCGATGACCACCCAGGACGGATCGCCCTCGGCGCTGTCCGCCAGCACCCGCGGCACCGCCCAGAAGCCCAGCAGCGTCGCCAGCACGAAACCCGCCGGCACCAGCATCGGGTGCAGCCATTCATAGGCGGCGACCCCCAGCACCACCGCGGCGGCCGAGCCCCAGGTGCCGGGCGCCGGCCGCAGGTGGCCGATGCCGAAGAAGGTTGCGATCGCCTTGTCCATGATTAACCCCCCAATTACCCCTTGACCAATGTGACGGTGGCCATGGCGGCGATGCCTTCCTCGCGCCCGGTAAAGCCCAGCCGTTCCGAGGTGGTGGCCTTGACGCTGACCCGGTCGGGCTCGACGCCGATGATCTCGGACAGGCGCAGCGCCATGGCGCCGGCATGGGGCCCGACCTTGGGCTGCTCGCAGATCAGCGTCACGTCGGCATTGGAGATCTCATAGCCCATCTGCCGCGCCAGCATCGCGGCATGGCGCAGGAAGATATGGCTTTCCGCCCCCTTCCATTGCGGGTCCGAGGGCGGGAAATGCCGGCCGATGTCGCCCTGCGCCAGCGCACCATAGATCGCGTCGGTCAGCGCGTGCATCCCCACATCGGCGTCGGAATGGCCCAAGAGCGCCTTGTCATGCGGAATCTTCACCCCGCACAGCCAGACATGATCGCCCGCGGTAAAGGCATGCACGTCGAAACCATTGCCAAGCCGGATGTCCATCGCGTCCCCCAGGATACGCTCGGCCCGTGCGAAATCCTCGGGCCAGGTCAGTTTCAGATTGTCCTCGTCGCCCGGTGTCACGGTGACGGGCAGGCCGGCGCGGATCGCCAGTTCCACGTCATCCGCCGCGCCCTCGGGATGGGCGCGATGCGCGGCCAGGATGGCGTCCAGCGCGAAACCCTGCGGGGTCTGGGCGCGAAACAGCCCCTCGCGGCTGGCGGTGGCGGTGACGCGCCCGTCCGCGGCCCGCCACAGCGCGTCGGTGACGGGCAGGGCGGGCGCGGCGGCGGGGGCGCCGGCGGCAAGCGCCGCGACCACGCCGTCGATCACGCGGGGCGAGACCAGCGGCCGGGCGCCGTCATGGATCAGCACATGGGTCACGCCGGCGCCCTCCAGGCTTTCCAGCGCGGCGCGCACGCTGCCCGAGCGCGTGGCGCCGCCCGCGACCAGCGTGACGGGGCCCGAAAGCTCCGCGACGCCATGCGCCATGTCTTCGGGCGCCAGCGTCACCACGATGCGCGGGAAGCCGGCAAAGGCGGCGATGCTGCGCCCGAGCACGGTTTGCCCGGCCAGGCTGCGCCATTGCTTCGGCAGGCCCGCGCCGGCGCGGGTGCCGCGGCCGGCGGCGGTGATGATGGCGGCATATGTGGCGGGTATGGTCATGGCCGCCAGATGTAGGTCAGCCGCCGCCCCGAGGCAATCGCCGCCGGTCAGGCGTTTCGTCGCGGCCAAAAGACGCAGCCGGTGGTGGCCCAAGGCGCGGCTTGTGCTTATAAGGACGGCCATGTGCCGCCTGCCATTCAGCCAAGGATTCCCGCCATGACCGATCCCGCCATCACCGATCTTTCCAAGGATGCCGCCGCCCGCGCCGCGGTGGCGCTGGTCGAGCCGGGGATGCGGCTGGGGCTGGGGACCGGCTCGACCGCGGCGATCTTCGTGCGCCGCCTGGCGCAGCGGGTCAGGGAAGAAGGCTTCGCGCTGCGCTGTGCCGCGACATCGAAGGCGACGGCGGAGCTGGCTGTCTCGCTGGGGCTGGCGATCGAGGAACTGGACGCTATCGGCTGGCTGGACCTGACCATCGACGGTGCCGACGAGGTGGACCCGGACCTGAACCTGATCAAGGGCGGCGGCGCCGCGCATCTGCGCGAAAAGATCGTCGCCACCGCCTCGGACCGCATGGTGGTGATCGCCGACCAGGGCAAGGTGGTGGACCGGCTCGGCGCCTTCCACCTGCCGGTCGAGGTGATTCCCTTTGGCTGGCAGGCGACCAGGACGCTGATCCAGCGCGCGCTGGACCGGCTGGAACTGACCCAGCGGCCGATCCTGCTGCGCAAGCGCGGCGACCAGCCGCTGCTGACCGACGAGGGCAACCTGGTGTTGGACCTGGCGCTGGAATCGATCCCCGATGCCGAGGCGCTGGCGGCGGAACTGTCCTCGATTGCCGGGATGGTTGAACACGGGCTGTTCCTGAATATCTGCGACCTGGCGATCATCGGCTGCCCGGACGGCTCGGTGGTGGAATTGCGGCGCGAGGACATGGCATGAAATTCGACTACGACCTTTTCGTCATCGGCGGCGGTTCGGGCGGGGTGCGCGCGGCGCGGATCGCGGCCAGCGAATACGGCGCCCGCGTCGGCCTGGCCGAGGAAAGCCGCATGGGCGGCACCTGTGTCATCCGCGGCTGCGTGCCCAAGAAGCTGATGATCTTCGCCTCGCAGGCCGGGGCGGCGGCGGCCGAATCGCGCGGCTATGGCTGGCAGGGCGCGGATCAGGGCCGCTTCGACTGGGCCGAGTTCCACGGCAAGCTGCTGCGCGAACTCGACCGGCTGGAGGGCGCCTATACCTCGGGGCTGGCGAATGCCGGGGTCGAGATCCACATGCAGCGCGCCCGGCTGCACGACGCGCATACGGTCGAACTGGCCGACGGCCAGCGCCTGAGCGCCAAGCATATCCTGATCGCGGTCGGCGGCCGGCCGCAGCGCCCCGACATTCCCGGCAAGGAACTGGGGCTGATCTCGGACGACCTGTTCACGCTCGACAGGCTGCCGGGCCGGGTGCTGGTGGTGGGCGGCGGCTTCATCGCCTGCGAATTCGCCACCATCCTGCAAGGGCTGGGCAGCGCCACCGTGCTGGCCTATCGCGGCGATGCGGTGCTGCGCGGCTTCGACGGCGAGATGCGCCGCCACGCCACCGAGCAGCTGCGCGCCATCGGCGTCGATGTGCGGCTGAACACCAACCCGGCGCGGCTGGACCGCGAGGGGGCGGGCGTCCGCGCAAGCTTCGAGGACGGCGAGAGCGAGATCTTCGACGCGGTGATGTTCGCCACCGGCCGCGCGCCCTATACCAAGGGCCTGGGGCTGGAAGACGCCGGCGTCAGGCTGGGCCGCAGGGGCGAGATCGCGGTGGACGAGTGGTCGCAAAGCTCGGTGCCCTCGGTCTTTGCCGTGGGCGACGTGACCGACCGGGTGAACCTGACCCCGGTCGCGATCCGCGAAGGCCACAGCTTTGCCGACACCATCTTCGGCGCCCGGCCGCGCAAGGTCGACCACCGGCTGGTGGCCAGCGCCGTCTATACCCGCCCGCATGAGGTGGCGACCATCGGCCTGACCGAGGAAGAGGCCGAGGCCTGCGGTCCCGCCGACATCTATGTCGCCAGCTTCCGGCCCATGCGCTCGCTTTTCGCGGGCTCGGATGCGCGGGCGGTGATGAAGCTGGTGGTGGACGGCGAGACCGACAAGGTGCTGGGCTGCCACATCTTCGGCCCCGAGGCCGGCGAGATGATCCAGATGGTCGCGGTGTCGATGGGCATGGGCGCGACCAAGGCCGATTTCGACGCCGCCATCGCCGTGCATCCGACCCTGGCCGAGGAGCTTGTGACCATGCGCAAGCCCTCGCGCCGCGTGGGCGCGGCAAAAATGGACAAACCCGCGGCATCGGCTTGATTTTCCGGCCGAAGGCACCAGTTTCAACCAGACAGACATCAAGCGAGGCACGAGAGGTATGGCAGGACAAGGCCCCTGGGGCGGCGGCGGAGATGACGGCAAGGGCGGCAGGCAGCCGCCGCAAGGGGGCGGCCAGCCCCCGTGGGGCAGTCCGGGCGGCGGCAGGGACGACCGGCCGCAGGGTCCGCGCCGCGGCGACCAGATCCCCGAGATCGAGGAACTGGTGCGCAAGGGCCAGGACCGGCTGCGCGTGCTGATGGGCGGCAAGGGCGGTGGCGGTGGCAACCGCGGCGGCGGCCCGCGCCGGCCGCAGGGCCCGCAATTCCAGATGAGCCGCGGCACCTGGGGCATCGCCGCCTTGGCCGTGCTGGCGGTCTGGGCCTTTTCCAGCTTCTACACCGTCAAGCCCGAGGAACGCGCGGTCGAGCTGCTGTTCGGCAAGCCCGTGGGCACCGGCGAGCCGGGCCTGAACTTCGCGCCCTGGCCCGTCGTCACCGCCGAAGTGGTGCAGGTCTCGGGCGAGCGGACCACGGAAATCGGCACCGGCCGCGCCGGGCCGATGGATTCGGGGCTGATGCTGACCCGCGACCAGAACATCGTGGACATGGCCTATCAGGTGGTCTGGAACATCTCGGACCCCGAGAAATTCCTGTTCAACCTGGCCGATCCCGACGACACCATCCGCGCCGTCTCGGAATCCGCCATGCGCGACATCGTGGCGCGTTCGGAACTGGCGCCGATCCTGAACCGCGACCGCGGCGCCATCGCCGACGACCTGAAGCTGGCGGTGCAGAACACGCTGAACGACTACGAGGCCGGGATCAACGTGCTGCGCGTCAACCTGGACCGCGCCGACCCGCCGCGCGAGGTGATCGACAGCTTCCGCGAGGTGCAGGCCGCCCAGCAGGAACGCGACCGGCTGGAGAAAGAGGCCGACGCCTATGCCAACCGCGTGCTGGCCAGCGCCCGAGGCGAGGCCGCCGCCGTGATCGAACGCGCCGAGGCCTATCGCGCCGAGGCGGTGAACAACGCCGAGGGCGAGGCGGCGCGCTTCAATTCGGTCTATGACGAATATGTCAAGGCGCCGGAGGTCACGCGCCGCCGGATGTATCTGGAAACCATGGAAAAGGTTCTGGGCGGGGTGAACAAGGTCATCCTGGACGGCGAGGCCGGGCAGGGCGTGGTGCCCTATCTGCCGCTGGATCAGCTGCGCAGCGGGGCCTCGGGCTCCGGCAACACCAATACCGGCGGGGGGAACCAGTGATGAACCGTGCAATCTCGCTTCTGGCGCTGCCCTTCCTGGTCGTGGTCGCGGTCCTGGTGATCTCGGCGCTCTATATCGTCGACGTGCGCGAAAAGGCCCTTGTCCTGCGCTTCGGCGAGGTGGTCGAGGTGCGCGAGGAACCGGGCCTGGGCATCAAGGTGCCCTTCCTGGACAACGTGGTGAAATACGATGCCCGCATCCTCGGTCTGCCGACCCCGCCGATGGAGGTCACGCCGCTGGACGACCGCCGCCTGGTGGTCGATGCCTTTGCGCGCTGGCAGATCACCGACGTGGTGCAGTTCCGCCGCGCCGTGGGCGCCGGCGGCATCGAATTCGCGCAGCGCCGGCTGGAGCCGATCGTGACCAACGCGATCCGGCAGGTGCTGGGCTCGGTACCCTCGACCACGGTGCTGTCGGACGACCGCACGCCGCTGATGAACCGCATCCGCGACCTGGCGCGCGACGACGCCCGCGACCTGGGCATCCGGGTCATCGACGTGCGCCTGACCCGGACCGACCTGCCCGAGCAGAACCTGACCGCGACCTATGCCCGGATGCGGGCCGAGCGCGAGCGCGAGGCCGCCGACGAGATCGCCCGCGGTGGCGAGGCCGCGCAGCGCGTCCGCGCCGCTGCCGACCGCACCGTGGTCGAGCTGACCTCCGAGGCGCGCAAGCGCGCCGAGGTGGTGCGCGGCGAGGCCGATGCCCGCCGCAACGCCATCTATGCCGAGGCTTTCGGCCGCGATCCCGAGTTCTTTGCCTTCACCCGCTCGATGACCTCCTATGAGCGGGCGCTGAAGGGCGAGAACAGCTCGCTGGTGATCCAGCCGCAGGGCGAGTTCTTCGACTACCTGCGCAATGACGGCGCGGACCGGGCCAATCCGGTGCCGGTGCCCCGGCCGGCCTCCACCCCTGCCGCATCGGACGAGACCGAGACCCAGGGCGCGCTGGCACCGGGCGAGGCGGTCGCCCCGACCGAGACCAATCGCGAGGGCGAACCGCTGGGCGCCGGCGCCGGCGTGACGCTGACGCCGCTGCCGGAATCGCTGGCCAGCCCGCCGCAGGAAGAGCCGGTGGTGCCGCCGGCCTCGGCCGACTGATCCGCGGGACGAACGGCACAAAAGGAAAGGCGGGACGCATCCACGTCCCGCCTTTTTCATGTCCCGCCTTTCATTCAGGCGCCGGTCACTCCAGCCCGATGAGCTTGCTGTCCTGGCGCTGTTCCTCTTCGGAAAGTTCGCGCTGCCATTCCCGCCAGATCGAGACCAGCAGCGCCATCAGCACCGGGCCGACGAACAGCCCGACGATGCCCATGGTCTTGACCCCGCCGATCAGGCCGAAAAACGTGGGCAGGAACGGCAGCTTGACCGGGCCGCCGACCAGGACCGGGCGGATGGTCTTGTCCACCACGAACAGCTCGCAGGTGCCCCAGATGAACAGCGCCGCCCCCTCGACGGGCGAGCCGCTGGCCACCAGATAGGCCGAGACCAGGGTGAAGGACAGCGGCGCCCCGCCGGGGATCAGCGCCATGAAGCCGGTGATGACCCCGAAGGTCACCGGCGAGGGCACGCCGGCCAGCCAATAGGCGACGCCCAGGATCACCCCCTCGCCGATGGCGATCAGCGTCATGCCGGTCACGGTCGAGCTGATGGTGGCGGGCACGACGCGCGACAGCCGGCTCCAGCGGTCGGGCAGGATGCGGCGGCCGACCTGGTCGATCTGCGCCACGATCTTGTCGCCGTCGCGATACAGCACGAACAGCGTGATCAGCATGAACAGCAGGGTCAGCGCCAGGTGGAAGGCCAGCGTTCCCGCCGTCACCGCGCCGCGATAGATCGCGCCGATATTCGAGCCGCTGACCAGCTGCACGATCTCGCTGATGCCGCCGGGTCGGCCGATATAGGTCTGCCAGTTCTCGTCCAGCCAGTCGCCGACCTGCGGCAGTTCGACCATCCAGCCCGGCGTCGGCGCGCCCGAGCTGTTGATCAGGATGGCCCAGTTGATCCAGTCGCGCAGTTCGCGGAAGGCATAGATCAGTGCCATGGCGATGGGGATCAGCAGGAAGCAGACCAACACCAGCACCAGCAGCGTCGCCGCGCCGGTGCGGCCCAGGTTCAGCTGATAGGCCGCGCGTTCGCGCAGGGGCCAGCTGGCCAGCGCGATCACCATGGCCGCCAGCACCGGCACCAGGAAGCCGTGGAAGAAATAGATCGAGGCCGCCACGATGGCCAGCAGCAGCCAGCGCGCGGCCGAGATATTGGTCAGCAGGGGAGGCCGGTGCAGCCGCAGCCCGACCTGTTTCGGGCTCTGCCGCGGTGCGGCGGGATCGTTCAGCTCTGTCGCGGTCGTGGGTTTCGGCATTTCGCCTGTCGTCATGGTCCCGATCCTGGCAGGGGACGGGGTAGTGCCCGCCCTGCCGTAACGAGATAACATCTGGCCCCCGGCTGCAAGCTGGAATGCCGCCTCGGGCCCGGCCAGCCACGCATTTCGCGGCTCACGATTCTGTGGGCGGAACGATGCCCGCCGCGCCCTGCGGGAGGTGACAGCCGCCGCCCTCCGCGCTAGTCTGGCGCCACCAAGGGGAGCCCCGGCAAGGGGCTGAGAAACCGCTGGCCTTACGCAACCTGGCGACGGGCGGCGCGGTGACCCTTCGAACCTGACCCGGATCATGCCGGCGGAGGAATGGGAATGATCGACCTGCCTTTTGCCGGCCTTACCCGCAAGGCCGCCCGCAGCGACGGCCTTGCCCCAGCCATGAGGGCATGATGACCGAAAGCTTCTTCGAAACCCTGCGCCGGGAATGTGCGACGGAATGGTCCGCCGCCGTCGGCCACCGCTTCGTGCGCGAACTGTGCGACGGCAGCATCGCGGATGCGGTGATGGCGCGCTACCTGGTGCAGGACCACCGTTTCCTCGACGCCTTCCTGACGCTTCTGGGCGCGGCCATCGCCTCGGCCGACCGCTTCGAATCGCGGCTGCGCTTCGGGCGCTTCGCCGGCATGGTCTCGGGCGAGGAGAACGACTATTTCCTGCGCGCCTTCGCCGCGCTCGGCGTGGGCGAGGCGGACCGTGCCGCCATTCCCGACAGCGCGCCCATGGCGGGATTCCAGGCGCTGATGCGCGAGGCGGCGGCGACGCGTGCCTATCCCGCCGTGCTGGCGGTGCTGAACGTGGCCGAGGGGCTTTATCTCGACTGGGCCATGCGCGCGCCTAAGCCGCTGCCCGAGAATTTCGTCCACGCCGATTGGATCACGCTGCACGACAACCCGTTCTTTCGCGATTTCGTGGGCTTCCTGCGGGATGAGTTCGACCGCGCCGGACCCGAGGCCGCAGAGCAGGCGCGGGATTTCTTCCGCCGCGCGGTCACGCTGGAACTGGCATTTTTCGACGATGCCTATGCAGTTTAGCCGTCAGTCCTCGATGATTTCGATGTCGGGCGGGCTGCCGGGCGGCCCGCTTGCGCGATAGTCCAGCACGATGCGCGCAAGCCCGACCGGGGCCAGCCGCTCGGATGTGTGGCGCATCTCGTCAAGGCTCCACCAGCGAAATTCGCGGATGGTGCCGGCCTCGGGGGCGTCCTGGACCGCCGGGGTGAAAGCGGCGGTCTCGATCAGGAAATAATCCTCGGCTTGCCGCCAGCGCCGCTGGTGCAGCGTCATCGCCACGCGGCGGCGCCAGACCAGCGGGCCTAGGGCGGGCAGGGCGAATCCCAGTTCCTCGGCCAGTTCGCGGCGCAGGGTCTGTTCCGGCGTCTCGCCCGGTTCCGCGCCGCCGCCGGGGGTGATCCACCAGTCGCCGCCACCGTAATCGACCCGCATCAGCAACACCCGGTCCTGCGGGGTCAGCAGGATGGCGCGCATGGCCTGTCTGTCGATGGTCCGCATCGTCCTTGCCATGAAAAAAAGGCCCCGGCGGCGCGGTCGCGCTCCGGGGCCTGGGTTGGTCAGGAAAGGGGGTTATTCGTCGTCATTGTCCGGCACGTCGGCGATGTCGTCCAGCGACATGTCGCCGTCATCGTCATCGTCCAGCAGATCGTCGTCCAGATCGCCGGTATCGGCGTCATCGTCCAGATCCTCGTCATCGGCCAGATCTGTCTGGTCCGTGTCACGCGAAGCGGTCTTTTCCGAGATCAGCGAGCGCGAGCGGCCGTTGGTCAGGCTTTCCACGGTAAATTCCGCGCCGCAGGCCGGGCAGGTCATCGGATCGTTCATCAGGTCGTAAAAGCGCGTCGCGCAATGGGGGCAAAGGCGTTTCGTGCCCCATTCCTCTTTGGGCATGGTGTTCTCTTTCTGCCGCGTTCAGCTAAATCCGCTGTCCCCTGCCACAGCCGGGGCAGGCTGTCAAAGCCTTTTCCCCCTTGCGGGCGGCCGGTGGTGCGGGGGAAAGATGGGCAGAGGCACGGCCCTTCGCAAGATGGGGGAACGGATGGACAGGATTCTGGTCGGTGGCGACATCCCGGTGACGCTGCGGCGCTCGGCCAGGGCGCGGCGCATGACCCTGCGCGTGGTGCGCGCGGGGGGCGAGGTGGTGCTGACCCTGCCCAGCCGCGCCAGCCTGTCGGACGGCCGCGCCTTTGCCGAATCGCGGACCGAATGGCTGCGCCAGACCCGCGCCGGGATGCGGCCGCTTTGCGCCGTGGAACATGGCGCCCTGCTGCCGGTCGAGGGGCGCCCGCGCCGGATCGTGCCCCATGACGGGCGCCGGGTCGAGCTGTCGGACGCGCTGTTGCTCGTGCCGCAGCGTCGCCCCGCGGGCGTGCTGGTCGAGGTCTGGCTGAAGCAGCTAGCCCAGGCGCGGCTGATCGCGGCCTGCGACCGCCATGCCGCGGCCCTGGGGCGCGGCTTCCGGGCGCTGGCGCTGCGCGATACGCGCTCGCGCTGGGGCAGCTGTACCCATGACGGGCGGCTGATGTTTTCCTGGCGGCTGGCCATGGCGCCGCCCGAGGTGCTGGACTATGTCGCCGCGCATGAGGTGGCCCATCTGCTGCACATGGACCATTCGCCCGCCTTCTGGGCCGCGACCGGCCGGCTGATGCCCGATTATGCGCGCCATCGCGACTGGCTGCGCCGGCACGGGCATGAACTGCTGGCATGGCGCTTTCGTCCCTGATCGGGGCGGCTTGACGGCGCCCGGATTTGTGATCACAGATGGCGCATGACAGCTTCGCGAACCTCGGAAAGTTCGGCCCATGAGCGGCTTTATCGCAACCTGCGCCAGCGCATCATGCTGGGCGAATTGCCGCCGGGCCTGCCGCTGACCCTGCGCGGCATCGCCGCCGAGCATCGCGTCTCGATGACCCCGGCGCGCGAGGCGGTGCGGCGGCTGGTGGCCGAGGGGGCGCTGTCGCTGTCCTCCTCGGGGCGGATCGCGACGCCGGAACTGTCGGTCGAGCGGATCGAGGAGCTTGCCGCGCTGCGCGGGCTGATCGAGCCGGAGCTGGCCGCCCGCGCCCTGCCGCGCGCCCACCAGGCCCTGATCGAGCGCATGGCCGTCATCAACGCCGCCATCGGCGAGGCGGCCGAGCGTCACGATGCCGTGGGCTACATCCGCACCAACCTGGAGTTCCACCGCCTGCTTTACCTGCGCGCCCAGGCCCCGGCGATGCTGGCCATCGTCGAGACGGTCTGGTTGCAGCTTGGCCCGACCATGCGGGCGCTTTACGGCCGGATGAAGCGCAATGAGCCGCCGCGCCATCACCGCATGATCCTGGCCTCGCTGCGGGCCGGGGACGAGCCGGGGCTGCGGCTTGCCGTCCGTGCGGATGTGACGCACGGGTTGCGTCATCTGGGATCGACCTAGGCTCGGCGTGCTTGTCAGCAGGCGCCGCAAGGCGCCCGCTGGAAATGCCCTGCCTGATCTGGGGACAGCGGCGCGGCGGCGACCAGGACCGGCAGACCGTCCATGCCGGCCCTGGTGCCTTGCGGCGGATCGGGGTGCCCCGCGGCCTATTGCGCCACTTACCCGGCCGGTTCCGGGCTGGGGCCGGAGCGCCCGGCGAGATACTGCCGCAGCAGCACCATGCCGAGGATCGCGGCGCCGATGGCGGTGGAAACGATTTCGGGTGCGATCATCATCAGTGCCGCGGCGGGCAGCAGCATCCGCTCGACCAGCAGCAAGGGCCCCAGCATCCAGTTGGTGATCGCGGCCGACAACGCGATGATGCCCAGCACGGCGCCCGAAAAGGCCAGCAGGAAATCGGGCAGGGTGAAGGATTGCGTGACCAGCAAGAGCGAGGGCGAGAAGACGAAGACGAAAGGCACCATCGCCTTGCCCATGGACAGCCGGAAGGCGGTGTTGCCGGCCTTGAAGCCGTTGGCCCCGGCGATCCCGGCCCCGGCATAGGCGGCCAGTGCCACCGGCGGGGTCACGTCGGCCAGCACGCCGAAATAGAACACGAAGAAATGCGCCACCAGCGGCTCGATATTCATCATGCCCAGCACCGGCGCGGCGACGGCGACCATGATGATGTAATTCGCCGTCGTCGGCACGCCGCAGCCCATCAGCACGCAGACCACCGCGGTCATCAGCAGCGTGAACAGCAGCGTCAGCGTCTGGATGCTGAGCAGCTCGAAGGGCAGCACCGCCAGCAGGCCATGGAAGGAGGTGGCCCAGTCCTGCGCCACGCTGGTGACCATGAAGGCGATCTTGAAGCCGACGCCGGTCAGGGTCACGACGCCGATCACCACCCCGACCAGCGCCGCGGCCGCGGTCACGGCCAGCGATTGCCGGGCGCCGGCGACGAAGCCCTCATAGATGCCGGCGGCGGTTTCCTTGACGCCCTCGATGGCGCCCGACGCCATCACCCGCTGGATCAGATAAACCGCCATGCAGGCGGTGATCGCCCAGAAGGCCGACAGGAAGGGCGTGCGGCCCGACATCAGCATCCAGACCAGCAGGACCAGCGGAAAGACCGACAGCCAGCCCTCGCGCAGCACCTTGCCGGCCTTGGGCAGCTCCTCGGCGCGCAGGCCGCGGATGCCCAGCCGCTTGGCTTCCAGGTGGACCTGGACCAGCACGCCGAAGAAATGCATGAAGGCGGGCACCACGGCGGCGATCAGGATGGTGCGCAGGGGGATGCCCAGGTATTCGACCATCAGGAAGGCGACGGCGCCCATCACCGGCGGCGTGATCTGCCCGCCGGTCGAGGAGGCGGCCTCGACCGCGGCGGCGAAATGGCGCTTGAAGCCGATCTTGATCATCGCCGGGATGGTCAGCGCCCCGGTGGTCACGGTATTGGCGATCGACGAGCCCGAGATCGTGCCCAGCATGGCCGAGGACACCACCGAGACCTTGGCCGGCCCGCCGGCGAAGCGGCCGGTCAGCGCGGTGGCCAGGTCGATGAACAGCTGCCCCAGGCCGATCTTCTGCGCCATCACCCCGAACAGCACGAAATGGAACACATAGGTGGCGATCACCCCCAGCGCGGTGCCGTAGATGCCCTGCGAGGTCAGGTAGAGATGGTTGACGATATTGGCCCAGTCCGCTCCGGGATGCACCAGGATGCCCGGCATCGACTTGCCGAAATAGGCATAGGCGATGAACAGCGCCGCGATGACCGGCAGCGGCCAGCCCATCGAGCGGCGCACCGCCTCCATCAGCACGATCAGCAGCACCGTGCCCATGGCGATGTCGATCGCCAGCGGGTTGCCGACGCGGAATTGCAGCTGGGCATAGATCCACGGCACGTAGAAGGCGCTGACCGCGCCGCCGATGGCCAAGAGCCAGTCCGTCACCGGCACGCCGAGGATGGCGAAGCCGTCGGTCCTGTGGCGGTTGCGCGCCAGGAACGAGAAGCTGAGATAGACGATGAACAGCGACACGCCCATGTGCAGCCCGCGATGCGTGGTCGCGCGCGGGATGCCGAAGCCGGCCGTATAATAGTGATAGGCCGCAAGCAGGAACAGGACGATCCCCGACAGCACGGCGATGGGGCGCGTCACGGTGCGGAAACGCGCCTCGGGATCGTATTCCTCTTCCAGGGCGCGAAGCTCGTCGTCGGTAAGCGGGCGGGTTGGCTCGGTCATGCGGTTTTCCTGCCGTTCGGTTCAGGGGCAAAGGACGCGGACCGGGGGGCCGGCCGCGTCCTTTCGTCAGCTTGCGGCCAGGCTCATTCGAGCTTGCCGGCCTCCTTGTAGAAACGCTCGGCGCCCGGATGGAAGGGGATGCCCGCGCCCTCGGTCGCATTGTCCAGCGTGATCAGCTTGCCCTTGGCATGGCCGGCGGCGAACAGCTTTTGCGTATTCTCGTTGTAAAGCGCCTGGGTGATGCCGTGGATCAGCTCCTCGGGCTGGTCGGCGCTGGTCACCAGCTGCGCCCCGACCGAGATCGTGGCGACATCGGCATCCTGGCCTTCGTAGGTGCCGGCCGGCACGGTATCGGCGGCGAAGAAGGTGTAGGTTTCGCGCAGCTTGTCGACCTCGGCGCCGGTGATCGGCACCAGCACCACGTCATGCTGGCTGGCCAGCTCGGCGATGGCGCCGGCCGGATAGCCGCCGACGAAGAAGAAGGCATCCATGGCGCCGTCGCGCATCCGGTCGGCCGCCTGGTCGGGCTTGAGATATTCGGGCCGGATGTCGGATTCCGACAGGCCGAAGGCCTCGAGGATGATCTTGGCATCGACCAGCGTGCCCGAGCCCGGCTCGTCCAGCGACACCCGCTTGCCCTTGAGGTCGGCGACCGAGGCGATGCCGGCATCGGCCCGCGCGACCAGGTGGATGCTTTCGGGATAGAGGTTGGCGATCAGCCGCAGTTTCTCGACCGCCGGCTGGCCTTCCCACAGCCCGGTGCCGGTCTGCGCCCAATAGGCGACGTCGGACTGGCTGAAGCCCGCCTCCATCGCGCCGCCGTTGATGGCGTTCACGTTGCCGACCGAGCCGTTCGAGGCCACTGCCGTCGCCACCAGCCCCGGCACCCCGCAGGAGCCGCCATCCTCGCAGGCGCGCGAGCCGGGCGGGTTCGAGATCGCATTCGCGATCAGCCCGCCGATCGGGTAATAGGTGCCCGCCGTGCCGCCGGTGCCGATGCGGAAGAACGACATCTCCTGCGCCGCCGCGGCCTGGCCGAAGGCGGCGATGGCGAAGGCTGCGACGATTGTCCTGAGTCTCATGGCATGTCTCCGTTTTCCTCGTGGTCCGGGCCGAGGCTAGGCAGAGCCGGCACGCAAGGCAACCGCTGGATGCGCGAAGATGCGCCGCTCACGCGACGTCTCGGCCCCCGGCTCCCGGTTTTTTGGGGGGCGGTTTTCGCGGGCCTGGCTGGCGGCGGTGGCGGGCGGATCTGTTCTTCCGGTGCCGGCGCCGTCTTGATATGGGGCCGATTCCCGCCTAGCACCCGGC
>NZ_JBGOSN010000056.1:0-22693 GCF_046335115.1 Paracoccus sp. P2
GTCTATGCTACGGCGGAAATGACGGAGCGACTGGCGGCATAGAAACCAACCCGATCCACCTTAGCCAAGCCGCCAAACTGTCTCACCAGGCGGGTCCACCTCTATTGGCATCCCTAATAAATCAGCAACGTTCTCTAGATTGGGTGCCGGAGCGCATGCGCTCCGGCACCTGCCAACTATCGGCTTCCGCTACCGTAGACGATGCCATTCGGGCGATCGCCGACAGGCACTGTCGTGACCACTTCCTGGCTCCCCACGTCGATGACCGATACGGTATCGTCGGCAATGTTGGTCACGAACACGAATGCCCCATCGGCCGATACGGACACGCCATGAGCGCCGCTGCCGGTTGTGAGGGTCTTCACTACCTGGCCAGTCGCGGTGTCGATCACCGACACGGTATCGTTCGGCTCCGCCTCGGTGCCCTGGTTGGCAACATAGACATAGGCCCCATCCGGCGTCACGAACGTTTGAATCGGGTTCGGGCCGACGTCGATCCTGTTCGTCATCTCGCGGGATGCGGTGTCGATGACGGCGACGCGGTTCTCGTCGCGAAGCGAGACATAGACCCGATCGCCCGAAGGCGTGAATGCGACCTGCACGGGCGCAACCCCGACCGGAATGCGCGCAACCTCGGAAAGTGCCTGCGTGTCGATCACGGACACGGACCCCTCCTCGACATTGGCAACGTAAAGCTGCCTCTCGTCCGGGCTGAGCCGCAGTCCGTGCGGATAACCACCAGTCGGGATGCGCCCGATGACCTCAGCCTTTGCGAGGTCGACCACGGCGATCTCGTCGCCGCCGGCCAGTGAGACAAAAGCGCGCCCCTGCCGGTCGGCGACCACATGGGCCGGGTGCAAACCTACTGCAATAATCGCCGTGGGCGTCGAGAAGTTCTTCGGATCGAGGATGACCAGCTGACCCTCGGTCGCGCCTTCCGCGCCGTGACCGTGTTCTCCGGACCCGTGATCCCCCTCGGCGGCGGGATCGCCGACCGCGAGCAGCTGCTTGCCGTCAGGCGTCAGATCGACGTTGTGCGGCGCGACCGGGATGGAAACGGTCTGGACCGCCCCGGTGCCGAGATCGATGGCGCTGATGGAGTTGCCGCCTTCGTTGGCGGACCAGACGGTCCCCCCGGTCCGAGCGAGTGTGGCCAGCGCATCGCCGGCCTTCGTCGCCAGCCATGCTTGCATTTCGGCGATCTCGCGTTCCTGCGCATCGATGATCTGTGCGGCCCATTCTTTCGTTTGCGGATCGTCGCCGTATTGCTGGACGATCTTCGCCATGTCGATCGCGCCCTGGTGATGCGGGATCATGCCGCGGACGAAGGCGACATCCGGATCATCGGCCATGACGCCGTCCATCATCGGCGCGTGCATCGCGTCCATCGCCTCGACATAGGCCCGCGTGAAGTCTCGAAGGTTTTCGCTTGCCGGAGCCGCTTCGGCATCCGGCGCGCCCATCATCCCCTGCATCTTCTCGCCCTGCATCATCTGGTGCATCGCGTCCATGCATTCCGGGATCATGGCCTGCATCATGGCACGGCACTGCTCGGGCATCATCCCTTGCATGGCGGGCATCTGGCCCGCGGGCGGCGTTGGCGCGGGCACCTGTTCGGCCTGCCCAGGCGGTGTTGTCGGATGGTGAGTATCATGCCCAGCCTGAGCAAGGGCAGTATCTGGCAAGCCTGCCAGTAGGCTGACAGCAAGGGCCATAGCAGTTCGGTTCATTGTTTTCATCCTTTGGTTCTGGAGCGCCGGCCCGGGCTTACGGGCGCGCGTCTCCATCTGTTCGTGCGGTCTTTCGGACTGGCGCCGGATCGCCCGCAGACAACTTGCGGCGATCCCTGCGCATCACGCAGAGATGAGACGTGGCGGCCTCAGGATGCCTTCGGGTGATCGGTCATGCAGATCAGGGCGCACAACCGTGAAGGCCTCGCCACTCACGGGCGGACCGAGCCCCGGCGGCGCGACGAGCACCGCGGCGGTCAGGCAGATCTGGCAGCAATCCGCCAAATCTGGGCTACCGTCGGCTTTCACGCAGCCACCACCTGGATCCGCGCCAAGATCGTCCGGCAGGTAATGGCCGGCGCAGTGGCTTGCCGTGCCGGCAGCCTGTTGCTGGTGGATGGCGTGACCGGCGGGGCTGGCATGTGCCGCGGCCTGTAGAAACAGGGCGCCGATGGCCAGCAGCAGGATGCAAACCGCAAATTGTCGCAATCGGCCGCAGCCTGTTCGGAAAACAGCTCGTGCCCGCCCGGTCATGCGTCACCTTCCTGTTGGTGGAGGCAAGCAGCCTCAGCCGGGTGCTGTTTCGGATCATTCGCAAACCGGGCGGTCATGTCGGAAGCACCGCGTCAGATTTCCCGCAGACCGAGGAAGAGCCCGAAGCTCCGCGTGGTCGGGCCGAACAGGAACGCTTCATACGGCTCGGGATCGACGCCCGGGAAATCCATGCCGGGCGAGCCGGGTGGCATTCCGGGAACGGCCAGCCCCGTCGCGTCGGGTCGCTCGGCCAGCAGGCGGCGGATCGCGGCGGCGGGCACATGGCCCTCGACCACATAGCCGCCCACCTCAGCGGTGTGGCAAGAGGCCAGTTCCGCCGGCACGCCGAGCCGCTGTTTGAGGTTGCCCATATCGGCGGATTCCACGACTCGCACCGGGAACCCTGCGGCCTCGATATGCGCGGCCCAGCCGTCGCAGCAGCCGCAGGACGGATCCTTGGTGACGCTCACCAGCGGCAGGGCTTCGGCATGCCCCCGGCCGATGGTGGACATCAGCAGCGGGAGGGCGCCGACCGCCGCCAAAATGGTGCGGCGGGTGATGGGGTGATCGATTCTCATTGTCGAACCTCGTTTCATGAATTGCATTGTCTCGTCGTCACGATCCGGACGCGATGCACGTAGGAGTGAGCGGGTACGGCCGATCGTCACAGCTTCACCCTCCGCAGCCGCGCGGCATTGGCGATGACGCTGACCGAGGACAGCGCCATGGCCGCCGCCGCGATGATCGGCGACAGCAGGAGGCCGAAGACCGGATAGAGCACCCCGGCCGCCACCGGCACGCCGAGCGCGTTGTAGATGAAGGCGAAGAACAGGTTCTGGCGGATGTTGCCCATGACGGCCGCAGACAGACGGCGGGCGCGGACGATCCCGGTAAGATCGCCCTTGAGCAGCGTGACGCCCGCGCTCTCCATCGCCACGTCAGTGCCAGTGCCCATGGCGATGCCGACGTCGGCTGCGGCCAGCGCGGGCGCGTCGTTGACGCCGTCGCCCGCCATCGCCACGACCTCGCCTGCCGCCCTGTGCCGCTGCACGACCGCGCTCTTCTGGTCGGGCAGCACCTCGGCCTCGACCTCGTCGATGCCGAGCCGGCGGGCAACCGCCTTCGCGGTGGTCCAGTTGTCGCCCGTCAGCATGACCACACGGATACCTTGCGCCTTTAGGGCGGCCAGCGCCTTAGGGGTCGATGGCTTGACCGGATCGGCGATGGCGAAGATCGCTGCCGCCTGCCCATCGACGCCCATGAAGATCGCCGTCGCCCCATCCTCGCGCAGCCGGTCGGCCTCATCGGCCAAGGGCGCGACATCGACGCCCTGCTCGGCGAGGAACTTTGCATTACCAAGGGGGATACGTTTGCCCTCGACCGTGCCATAGGCGCCCTTGCCGGTGGGCGAGTCGAAATCCGCGACAGGCGCGGATGCGATGCCGCGCTCTTCCGCCGCACGCACGATGGCGAGCGCCAGTGGATGCTCACTTGCCCGCTCGACGCTCGCGGCAAGGCGCAGCGCCTCGTCCTCGGAAAAGCCCGCGGCGGGAACGATGGCGGTGATGGCGGGCCGCCCCTCGGTCAGGGTGCCGGTCTTATCCACGACGATGGTTTCGACTTTCTCCATCAACTCCAGTGCCTCGGCGTTCTTGATCAGAACGCCGGCCTGCGCCCCGCGCCCGACACCGACCATGATCGACATCGGCGTGGCCAGCCCCAGCGCGCAGGGACAGGCGATGATGAGGACCGACACCGCCGCGATCAGACCGAAGGAGAAGCGCGGCTCCGGCCCCCAGATCGACCAGGAGATGAAGGCCAGCACCGCGACGACGATCACCGCCGGGACGAACCAGCCCGATACCTGATCGGCCAGCCGCTGGATCGGCGCGCGGCTGCGCTGCGCCTCGGCAACAAGCTGCACGATCTGCGACAGCATGGTATCGCGCCCGACCTTGCGGGCTTCGATCACCAGCGCGCCGGACTGGTTCATCGTGCCGCCGATGGCCTTGGAACCGACCTCTTTAGTCACCGGCATCGACTCGCCCGTCACCATCGATTCATCGACGGCGCTGCGGCCCTCCAGCACCTCGCCATCGACTGGCATCTTCTCGCCCGGCCGCACTCGCAGCCGGTCGCCGACATGAACGGTGTCGAGTTGCACCTCCTCCTCGGTGCCGTCGTCACGGATGATCCGCGCGGTCTTAGGCGCGAGGTCCAAGAGCGTGCGGATCGCGCCACTGGTGCTCTCTCGCGCGCGCAACTCCAGCACCTGGCCCAGCAGCACCAGTACGGTAATGACCGCCGCGGCCTCAAAATAGACTGCGACCGAGCCGTCATGCTGGCGGAAGGCATCCGGGAAGATGCCCGGCGCCAGCGTGGCAATGATGCTGTAGATCCAGGCTGTCCCGGTGCCCATGGCAATCAGGGTGAACATGTTGAGGCTGCGATTGACCAGCGACTGCCAGCCGCGCTGGAAGAACGGCCAACCGGCCCAGAGAACAGCCGGCGTCGCCAGGATCAGCTGCAGCCAATTGGAGGTCCGCTGGCCGACATAGTGGTTCAGGCCGAGGAAATGGCCACCCATCTCGAGGATCACCACCGGGATCGCCAGCGCCAGACCGAACCGGAACCGGCGCGTCATATCGATCAGTTCCTCGTTGGGTCCTGCATCAATGCTGACCAGCACCGGTTCCAGCGCCATGCCGCAGATCGGGCATGACCCGGGACCGACCCGCCGGATCTCGGGATGCATCGGGCAGGTGTAGATCGTCCCATCTGGCACAGACTCCGCCCTTTCCGTCGCCGCGGTGGGGTCGAGATAGCGTTCCTGATCGGCCAGGAACTTCGCGCGGCACCCGGCCGAGCAGAAGTAATAGGGCCTGCCGGCATGTTCCGCCTTGTGCTGGGTCGTGTGGGGATCGACCATCATGCCGCAGACCGGGTCCTTTATCTTGTAGGCATTGTCCGGCGCGACGGCTGCGCGGTCATGTGCGCGATCGTGCACATGAACGTGAGCCGAATGATCGTGGTGCTGATGATCGTGTTCAGTCTTGTTGGTCATTTTCACGCCTCCTCGACGTCTTGCCCTCGGCCACCGCCCGATTATGCGCTCACTGCGAATTCGGTCATCATGCCGGTCTCGAGATGCGGCATGTGATGACAGTGCAACATCCAGCGCGCGGCCTCGCCGGCGTCGAGCGCGATATCGACCATCGACATCGACGGCACATAGACCGTGTCGCGCAGCGCGCCCCGGACCGCACGTCCGTTCAGCCCGACGACCTGGAACACATGCCCGTGCAGATGCATCGGGTGGCCCATCATCGACATGTTGTGGAAGGACAGCACGACCCGTTCGCCGTCGCGCGCCGCAAACGGGCGATGCTGGCCCCAGACGGCGCCGTTGATCGTCCAGACGTAGGGCTGCATGGAACCGCCCAGCATCACCATGTGGCTTCGGTCCACCGCTCGGTCCGACAAAGCATCGGCGGCGATCAGACGCGATTCCTGTGCAAGATCGGTGTCGAAGGCGGGGGCTTCGGCCTCGGCCATAGCCTCGATGCGCCCGATTTTGGCACCCGGAGTGACCAAGATCAGGCCGGTGCGTTCGCGCGCGCCTTCGCGCAACGCAAGGATTGGCCAGGCACCACCTTCCTGCGGAAGGTCGATTTCCAGATCGAGCCGCTGGCCCATGGCCAGACCGAACCGTGTGCCCGACAGCGGCTGAACCGCATGGCCATCGACCGCCACCAGACGCGCGGGCGCGCCCCCGGTGTCGATCCAGAACACCGTGGCGGCGGCTGCGTTGATTACCCGCAGACGAATACGGCCGCCGCGCTCGACCTGCACCACCTCGGGGTCCGACAGCGTGCGGTCATTGGCAAGGTAGGCGTCCCAGTCGTAGTCGTTGAGGTCCATGGCGATGTCGCCCATAGCACCCATCCCCATCATCCCGCCCATGGCGCCGTGATCCATGCCTGCCATGCTGCCCGTTGGCATGTTTCCCAATGCGCCGTGACCCATGTCGCCCATGCCCGCACCATGGCTTCCATGACCAATCGCAGCGCCATGACCGGCGGTGATCTCGGCCATCACCTCCTCGGGCGCCTTGAACGAGAAATCGTGCAGGAACAGCACAACCTCCTGCCGATCGGCAGCGACATCCTCGGCGCTGTGCACGATCAGCGGCGCGGCCAGCAGGCGCATCTCGTGCAGTGGCACATGCGCGTGCATCCAGTAAGTGCCGGGCATTGGCGCGAAGTCATAGACGCGGGTGTCGCCGGGGGCGAGCATCGGCAAAGGCATATCGGGCACGCCATCCTGTGCGTGCGGCGGGATCTGGCCGTGCCAGTGGATCAGTGTGTCAACATCGAGATCGTTGCGCAGATCCACTCGGAACCGCGCACCGGGCTCGAGTGTCAGCCCCTGTCCGGCCGGCCCGGCCAGCCCCCAGACGGCGGCGGCGCGACCGTCGATGTCCAGCACTCGGCTGGCGGCGTGGAGTGACAGAGGAGCAGCATCCTGCGCTGACGCGATCCGGGGCAGATATGCATAGGCCAGCATGGCCGCGCCAGCGGCGAGAAAGCCGCGTCGCGAAAGAGTATTCATGGTCGTCTCCTCGGGACAACTCGTCCCGTTCATCAAAAACCGACAGAACGCCACGGGCCTGAGCCCGGGCGTGCGATCAGAGGAGACGCAGCTTGGGAGGTCGTTCGTTCAGTCCAGGTGCCCGACTGGTGTCGATTGCATCGGAGGGTAGGTCATGGCTGGCGGGCAAGTAACCCTGCTCAGTGCCTTCGCTCGAGGTCACGACGACTGAAAGCCCGGCGCAAAGCAACTCGCAGCTTCCGGCATCGACTGATCCGCAGTGATGATCGCGGTCACAGGAATGCTCGCTGCTGGCCGTATCGTGCATCATCTCGCCGACATGCGCCGCGTGATCTTGCTCTGTGCTCATGCGCGCCGCATGCGCGAAAGTCACCGTCGTCATGACGGCGACCGCGAGTACGGCAAGCATGGTGACAAGGCGCGCAAACATGTAGGAAAGATAGGCACTGGTCACGGGAATGTCCATTGCTTGCGGCATCAAACCTCCGGCAGAAGTTCATCTGTCAATCGGCGTTGAAGAGTGCCCCCTTATCGGCGTCCAAAAGGGCCCCCTCTGGCGATGTGGTGAGCAGGCCCGTGGCGGCGTAGCTTTCCAGCTGGCGCAGCCGACGCGGGCCTGCGTTTTGGCGGGCGGTCAGGCTCGTGTTTTGATGCGCCAGCTGTCGTTGCCGGTTTCGACGATGTCGCAATGGTGAGTGAGACGGTCGAGCAGCGCGGTGGTCATCTTCGCGTCTCCGAAGACGGTCGGCCACTCCCCGAATGCCAGGTTGGTGGTGACGATGACGGAAGTCTGCTCGTAGAGCTTGCTGACCAGATGGAACAGCAACTGGCCGCCGGATTGGGCGAATGGCAGGTAGCCGAGTTCATCGAGGATGACGAAGTCGAGTCGCATGAGATGTTCGGCCAGGCGGCCCGCCCGCCCTGCACGGACCTCGGCCTCCAGCCTGTTCACGAGATCCACAACATTGAAGAAGCGGCCCCGGGCGCCGTTGCGGATGACGGCTCGCGCGATCGCCACGGAGATATGGGTCTTGCCGGTCCCGGTGCCACCAACCAGCACGACATTGCGCTGCTGGCTGAGGAATTCCCCGCTGGTCAGATCGCGCACCAGCGTCTCGTTGATCGGCGTATCATCGAAGGTGAACTCCTCGATCTCCCGGGCATAGGGCAGCTTGGCGGTGGTGATCTGGTATTTGACCGACCGCGCCTTCTTCTCGTTGATCTCGGCGGCCAAAAGATCACCAACGATCTGGCGGGGTTCATGCTGACGGCGCACAGCCACCGCCATGAGTTCGTCGTAGGCGGCGCGCATGCCGTAGAGCTTCAGTTCGCCCATCGCTGCCATGATCTCTGCACGATCCATCAGCCGGCCCTCCGCAGCAGGTCATAGCGGGCACAGTCTGCCTTCGGTTCATGGGTCAGGCGCAGGGCCGGAGAGGTGAGCAGCAAGGGTGGCGGCTCCGGGTCGCGCCTGCGGGACAGGATGTTGAGGATCACATCGGCGGAGTGGACGCCCTGCGAGAGCGCTTCGGCACAGGCCTTCTGCACGGCGGGAACCCCCTCCGTCAGCACGGCGCCGAGGATCTTCACCATCTGGCGGTCGCCGTCCGAGGAGCCCTGCAGCTTGCGGCGGATCTGCTCGAGGGCGCCGGGCAGAACCCAGTCCTTGAACGGTGCGCCATTGCGCAGCGCCCCGGGTTTGCGAAGCAGGACCGGCACATAGTGCCAGGGATTGTAGATTGTCCGGCCCCGCCCGAAGTGACGGGGATGGTCCCCGACCAGCCGCCCTTCCTGCCGGATCTCGATCCGCTCCGCATAGGCCCGGATCTCGACCGGCCGCCCGACAGCCGTTGCCGCGACGGAGTATTTGTTGTTGTCGAACCGCACGAGGCAGGTCTTCGATACCGCCGCAGGCAGCGAGTGGAAGCCGTCGAAGCGCCCGGCATAAGGGACGAGGTGCGGGCGCTCTTGCTGAAAGACTTCCCAGACGGTCTTGTCCGTCAGTTCGGGATGCTTGCTGCTCCTGGCCGAGGCGATGCACTTGTCCAGCAGCCAGGCATTCAGTTCCTCGTAGCTCTTGACCCTGACCCGGGGTGAGAAGAACCGTTGGCGGACCGTGCCGACCTGGCTCTCCACCTGACCCTTCTCCCAGCCCGAGGCCGGGGTGCAGGCGACGGGCTCGACCAGATAATGGCTGGCCATCTGCAGGAACCGACGATTGTAGAGGCGTTCCTTGCCGACGAAGATGGTCTCCACCGCCGTCTTCATATTGTCGTAGATCCCGCGGGTGCAGGTGCCCTTGAAGAAGGCGAAAGCCCGATCATGGGCATCGAACACCATCTCCTGCGTCTCGCGAGGATAGGCCCGCACGAAGAACATCCGGCTGTGGCACAGGCGAACATGCGCCACCTTGATCGTGGTGGTCGCCCCATCGATCAGGACAACCTCGTGGCTCCAGTCGAACTGATAGGCTTCGCCGGGGGCAAAACTCAGCGGCACGAAGGCGGACGAGGCACCGGAGCTTTGAGTGCGCGCCCAGACCGAGGCGTAGCGGCGGACCGCATCATACCCGCCTTCATAGCCAAGGCCGCGCAGTTCCTCGTAGATCTGGATCAGCGTCAGGCGTTCCCGGCGCCCACGAGCCGCATTGATCGCCAACAGCCGGCTCAGTTCCTCAAGCCAGGCACCCAGCTTCGGGCGTGGCTGAACCGTCCGGCTGTAGGTGAACTCCGTTATCCCGGTGCGGATCACCTTGCGCACCACCTTCTTCGACAGCTTCAGGTCGCGGCAGATCGTCTTGATCCCCTTGCCCTCGGTAAAATGCAGCCGCCTGATTTTTGCGATTGTCTCCACGATCAGCATCCCGCGCTCGGCCTCCGATAATCCTCGGAAGCACAATGGACCAACCCCCGGTCGGTGGGGTCCCTTTTGGACGCCGATCACCCCAGAAGCGGGGTCCTTATTCCACGCCGGTCAACANTCCGATAATCCTCGGAAGCACAATGGACCAACCCCCGGTCGGTGGGGTCCCTTTTGGACGCCGATCACCCCAGAAGCGGGGTCCTTATTCCACGCCGGTCAACAGCACAAAAGGCCGATCTTGGCGCAATCGGACGACATCTCCTCGACCTTGATCTCGGCATCCGGATATCGCGCGCGGAAATTCTTCAACAGATCGGCCAGAAATCCACCCGCCAGAGACAGCATCAGCCCGATCCTGATCTCCCCCACCGCTCCGCGATGACCGTTCTGAAGGTCTCTGATCGCGTCGGACAGAAGGTTTGCGCCGACCGTGGCGTCCTGAATGAAACGCTGGCCGGCGGGAGTCAGCTTTGCGCCCTTGTGATCCCGTTCGAACAGCGGCACCCCGAGCACCCGCTCCAACAGCCTGACGCGGCGGCTCACCGTGGATTGCGAAAGATCGAGGCTTTCGGCAGCCGCGCGAAAACTTCCATGCTGCGCAACCAGGATCGCGTAACGTAAATACCTTAAATCGAAGGCGATATCCGGCAACGATATTTCTCCTCCTGCATTCCATTTACACCAACCCCCGCCTGCTAAACTACTCTGAAAAATATTTCAGAACGGGATGCAAATTCATATGCGAACATGTCAGCATAAAATTCGTCAAATTTAGGGAACAAATCACATAGCCGGGCGATCCATTTAAACTTCTGCGCGCCTTCCCTTCACCTCGATCAGCCTTCTAAGCTATACTTTATGGATCAGCTCATGTGCACAATTCCGGCGCAAAATTCAAACGCCCCTGCCGATCAAGAACGTCATCGGCCAAGCTAATTACGAGTGACTTGGAGCCTAGGTTTGCGGTCGAACCTCGCGCAATCTGGTCGGCGGGTTAATCGGCATTCAGCGGCGGAAGGAGGAAATCTCGGTATAATATTGTCCGGCGCTCGCCCATTGGGCCGCAGTATTGCCCTCACGAACTGATCAGAATTTCGATACATCAGCCCCCCGGGAGGCTGGAAGGCTGAGCCCCTCGCGAACATGATGTTCTTACTGCAAACGATTCTCTCAAGGAGCGTTTGACACATCTTTAGCCCTTTACCGAAATACATTCATCACGATCATTAGCCCCACTACGCCTGCCGGCGCGCCGGACCTTCGATTCTTAGACCGCCATGGGCGTCAGCCAGGGCTGGCCCTCGGCCTCGTGGCTGTCCACGACCGTCTCGACGAAGGCCACGCCCTTTAGCCCGTCATGGGCCAGGGGCAGGTTCTGCCCCAGCAGACCGGGCTCGCGTCCTTCTTGCCGGGCGCGGATCGCCTCGGCGAAACCGGCGTAGAGGTTGGCGAAAGCTTCCAGATAGCCCTCGGGATGGCCGGGAGGCGTGCGGATGCGCAGCCTGGCGTCCTCGGACAGGTCGTCCGCGCCGCGCTTGATGACCTGCACCCGGCCGTCCAGCGGCGTGAAGACCAGTTCGTTCGGCTGCTCCTGGAACCATTGCAGCGAGCCCTTTTCGCCGAATACCCGCAGCCGCACGCCGTTGGAATTGCCGATGGCGACCTGCGAGGACCACAGAAGTCCCCGCGCCCCGCCCTGATAGCGCATCATCACATGGGCGTTGTCGTCCAGCGCCCGGCCGCCCACGAAGGTGGCCAGATCGGCGGTCAGCGCCTCCAGTTTCAGCCCGGTGACGAAGCCCGCCAGGTGATAGGCATGGGTGCCGATGTCGCCGATGGAGCCGCCGCGGCCGTTCTTCTTGGGATCGGTGCGCCAGGCGGCCTGGGCATTGCCCGACTGCTCGATGGCGGTCGCCATCCATTCCAGCGGATATTCGACCTGCACGGTGCGGACCGCGCCCAACTCGCCACGGGCGACGCGGACGCGGGCCTCGTGCACCATCGGATAGCCGGAATAGGTATAGGTCACGCCGACGAAGCGGCCACTTTCCCGCGCCAGTTTTTCCAGCGCCACGGCATCCTCCAGCGTCGCGGTCAGGGGCTTTTCGCAGATCACGTCGAAGCCTGCCTCGATCAGCGCCTTGGCGATCGGGTAATGGGTGAAGTTCGGCGTGCAGATCGCCACCGCGTCCACCCGGTCCTCCCGCGCCGTCTCGCCCGCGATCAGTTCCTCATAGGTGCCATAGCTGCGGGCGGGATCGAGCCCCTGCGAGATCGCGAAGGCGCGGCCACGCTCGGGATCGACGTCGAAGGCCCCGGCCACCAACTGCCATTGCCCGTCCAGCCGCGAGGCGAGACGATGGATATTGCCGATATAGGCGCCCTGCCCGCCGCCCACCATTCCAAGACGCAACATGGTCATTCCTCCAGCCCCAGCATCGCCCGGTTGGCGCTACGATTGGCGCCGGATTTCACGAAATCGTCGAAGGCGCGGTCCGACACCCGGATGATGTGGTCCGCGATGAACTGCGCGCCTTCGCGGGCGCCGTCCTCGGGGTTCTTGACGAAGCACTCCCATTCCAGCACCGCCCAGCCGTCGAAGCCATGGGTGGTCAGCTTGGTGAAAATCGCCCCGAAATCGACCTGCCCGTCGCCGGGCGAGCGGAAGCGGCCAGCGCGCTTGCTCCATGGCTGATAGCCGCCATAGGCGCCGGACTTGCCGTCCGGGCGGAACTCCGCATCCTTGACGTGGAAGGTCTTGATGCGCTCGTGGTAGTGGTCGATGAAGGCCAGATAATCCAGCGCCTGCAGCACGAAATGGCTGGGGTCATACATCAGGTTGGCGCGGGGATGGTTCCCGACCTTTTCCAGGAAATATTCCCACGAATGGCCGTCATGCAGATCCTCGCAGGGGTGGATCTCGTAGCAGACATCCACGCCATGCGCGTCGAAATCGTCGAGGATCGGCGTCCAGCGTTTCGCCAGTTCCTCGAAGCCTTCCTCGACCAGCCCCTCAGGCCATTGCGGATAGGGATAGAGATAGGGCCACAGCAGCGCGCCTGAGAACGTCACGTGCCGGTCGATCCCCAGCCGCTTCGAGGCGCGGGCGGCGAAACGCAGCTGCTCCTCGGCCCAGGTGCGACGTGCGGACGGGTTGCCGCGCACAGGCTCGGGCGCAAAGCTGTCCATGATGACATCATGCGCCGGATGCACCGCCACCAGCTGGCCGGTGATATGCGAAGCGAACTCGGTGATCTGAAGGCCGTTGTCGGCCAGCATCCCCTTGATCTCGTCGCAATAGGTCTCGCTTTCGGCGGCCCTCGCCATGTCGATCAGGCGCGTGTCCCAGGTCGGGATCTGGACGCCCTTGAAGCCCTTGTCGGCCGCCCATGTCGCCAGGCTGGGCAGCGAGTTATAGGGCGCCTCGTCGGCTGCGAACTGGGCCAGGAAAACGCCCGGTCCCTTGATGGTCTGCATCGTCATGCCTCCAGTTTGGCCGCCGGGACCGGCGCGTCGTCATAGCCGCCATGGACGGACTGGTCGAAGGGGATCACCGCCCCGGTCATCATGCCGCTGTCCTCGGACGCCATCCACAGGACGGCGCGCGCGACTTCCTTCGGGTCGAGGATGCGGCCAAAGGGCTTCTGCGCCGCCGCGCGGTCGATGAAATCGGGATCGCCGGTTTCCGACAGCACCAGCGCGCGTTCGTGGTCCGAGTCCATCCAGCCGATGTCCAACTGGTTGACATGGATCCGGTGCCGCATCAGCGCGAAGCCGGCATGACGGGTCAGCGTCGCCAAGGCGCCCTTGGAGCCAGCATAGGGCGCAAGAAAGGGTTGCCCGACAAGCGCGGACATCGAGCCGATATTGACGATGCGACCCTCGATGCCTTCGCGGGTCATCACCTTGGCCGCGTCCTGCATCAGGAAGAACGGCGCGCGGGTGTTGACCGCGAACATGCGGTCGAACAGCTCGGGCGTGGTGTTCAACAGATTGCCGCGGTCGGTCAGGCCGGCGGCGTTGACCAGGATGTCCACGCGGCCGAAACGCCTGTCGGCGGCGGGGATGACGGCCTGCACGTCCTCGATCCTGCCCAGGTCGGCGGCGACCATCTCGACCGGAACGCCGGTGGCCGCCGTGATTTCGGTCGCGACCGCCTGCCCTTTCTCGACGCCTCGGCCGACGATCACGATGCCCGCCGCACCGGCTTCGGCAAAAAGCCGCGCGATGGCCGCCCCTAGCCCCTGCGTGCCGCCGGTGACGACGGCGATTTTTCCATCGATGCGGTTCATTTCACCACCTCATAGCCTGCCGCCGCCATCACGCGCAGCAGCTCCTTGTGCCCCTTTTTCGCCATCTCCAACGGCGGATTGGCAACGGGATCCTGCTCGGCCTCGACCACAAACCAGCCCTCGTAGCCCTTGGCCGCCAATGCCTTGACGATGGCCTCGAAATCCAGCGAGCCATCGCCCGGCACGGTGAAAGCACCCTTGATCACCGCATCGAGGAAGCTTTCGCGTGCCCAGTCCAGCCCGTCCACGACCGCCCGGCGGATGTCCTTGGCATGGACATGGGTGATGCGGGCATGGTGGTTCTCGATCACCCGCATCACGTCGCCGCCGGCAAAGGCCATGTGGCCCGCATCGTAGAGCAGCGGCACCGAAGAATGCTTCATCAGCAGGTCAAGCTCTGCCTCGGTCTCGACCGCCGCCGCCATGTGGTGGTGGTAGGAGATCGGCATCCCCTGCCCCGCGCACCAATCCGCGAAATCGCTGATCTTGCGGCCATAGGCGGCCATCTCGACCTCGGTCAGCTTCGGCTTGGTGGCCAGCGGCGCGGAACGCACGCCCTGGATGGAGCGCGCGGTCTCGCCGTAGACAATGCAGGGCGCGCCCGCAGCGATGAAGAATTCCATCTGTTGCGCGATGCGATCCTTTTCCGCCTCGATATCGCCGTCCAGCAGCAGGCCCGAGAACCAGCCGCCGCAGACCAAAACGCCGAAACGGTCGAGGATCGGCCCCAGTTCGGCCATGTCCATCGGGAAACGTCGTCCCGTCTCCATCCCGGTGAAGCCGGCCTCTGACGCCTGCCGCAGGCATTCCTCCAGGCTGACGTCATCGGACAGTTCGGCCAGATCGTCGTTCCACCACGCGATGGGCGCGATGCCAAGTTTTGCTTTCATTTACACACCCAAGCGCTGCGCTTCGCGGATCTTTTCCTGCGCCGCACGGGCGGCGCGCACGGTTTCGAAGTTCGAGATCTCGGGCACGCCGACATCCCAATCCGCATCCCCCGGCACCCATTTCCAGGCATCCGAGACGATCGAGATCACCGTCACCCCGTCATGGACCAGCGCCTCCTGCATCGCGCCCTCCAGATCGGCCAGGCTTTCGGCCTTGACGGCGCGGGCGCCCATCGCCTCGGCATGTTTGACGAAATCGACATGCAGCGGGTTGTCTCGGTTCCGGATCCGGCAATCGGCCAGCAGGTTGTTGAAACCGGGCACGCCCTTGGCCTGCTGCAGCCGGTTGATGACCGCGAAGCCGCCATTGTCGCAGACCACCACGACCATCTTGTGGCCCGTCAGCGCCGCCGAATAGATGTCCGAGTTCATCATCATGTAGGTGCCGTCGCCCAGCATGACGATGGGCGTGCCGCCGGTCGCGCCCGGCCCCTCCTGCGCCATGGCGCAGCCCCAGCCGGCCGCGATCTCGTAGCCCATGCAGGAAAAGCCGAATTCGCAGTCGAAGGTGTTCGGGTTCTTGACCCGCCAGCCCTTGGTCACCTCGCCCGGCGTGCCGCCCGCTGCGGCGATCAGCGTGTCGTTGGGACCTGCGACCTTATTCAATACGCCGACAACCTGCGCATAGGACGGCACCAGCTCATTGGTCGGGGCCTGATGATCGTCCAGCAGCTTGTTCCATTCGGCGAACAGGGTCTTGGCGCGTTTCATCAGTCCGGCATCGGCCGCGTAATCGCCAAGCGCCGCGTCCAACTCGCCGATGGTTTCCAGCGCATCGCCGATCACGGCCAGCGACCGATGCTTGATGGCATCGAAGCGCGCGGCGTTGACCGAGATGAACCGCGCATCCTCGGCAAAGGCCGTCCAGGAGCCGGTGGTGAAATCCTGCAGCCGGGTGCCGATGGCCAGGATCACGTCGGCCTCTTTCGCCAGCGCATTGGCCGAGGTCGAGCCGACGATGCCGATGGGCCCGGCATGGACCGGGTGGTCATGGGTCAGCGCGCCCTTGCCGGCGATGGTCTCGACCACCGGGATGCCGCGCCTGGCGGCGAAATCGGCCAGGGCGTCCTCGGCCAGCGAATAGCGCACGCCTCCGCCCGAGATGATCAGCGGTTTCTTGGCCGTTTTCAGCAGTTCGGCCGCCGCCGCGACTGCATCGCGGTCGGGACGCGGGCGCGGAATCGACCAGACGCGCGGCTCGAAGAAGGCCTCGGGATAATCATAGGCCAGTTCCTGCGTGTCCTGCGCCAACCCGATAAAGGCTGGCCCGCAATCGGCGGGGTCCAGCATGGTTGCTACCGCCTGCGGCAGCGACTGGATCAGCTGCTCGGGCAACGTGATGCGGTCCCAATAGCGCACGACCGATTTGAAGGCATCGTTCGCGGTGATGGTCGGGTCGCCGAAATGCTCGACCTGCTGCAGCACCGGATCGGGCAGGCGATTCGCGAAGGTGTCGCCCGCGATCAGCAGCACCGGCAGGCGGTTCGCCATGGCGACGCCCGCCGCCGTCACCATGTTCAGCGCCCCCGGCCCGATCGAGGTCGCGGCGACCATCAGCTGGCGGCGACGCTTGGCCTTGGCGAAGCCGATGGCGGCCAGTGCCATGCTCTGCTCGTTCTGGCCGCGCCAGGTCGGCAGTTGGTCCTGCACCTGCTCCAAGGCTTCGGACAGGCAGGTCACGTTGCCATGGCCGAAGATGCCGAAGACGCCCGCGAACAGCGGGACACGCGCGCCCTCGATCTCGGTGAACTGGTTGCAAAGGTAACGAACAAGGGCCTGGGCCATGGTCAGGCGCACGGTCTTGCGTGGCATCTCGCCTCCTCCTGCGGATGGTGTTTTTCAGACGATACGGAATGATGATTGACAATGCAATAGTTCTGCAATGATTATTGCGAAACGAATTTCGGGAGGAACCCATGACAGGAATCGTCGTCCTCGGCACCGGCCGCATCGGCCGCATGCATGCCGAAAACATTGCCGCCCATCCGCGCGCCCGGCTGGCAGGCGTCTATGACATCCATGCCCCCGCAGCCGCCGAAGTCGCAGCCCAACTGGGCGTGCCGCAATTCGATTCGGTCGAGGCGGCGCTGGCCCCGGCCGAGGTGGATGCGGTGCTGATCGCCAGCTCTACCGCCACCCATGCCGATCTGATCGAGCAGTCGGTCGCGGCGGGCAAGGCGATCCTGTGCGAGAAACCCATCGACTTGTCGCTGGATCGGGTAAACGCTTGTGCAACGAAAATTGCCGGCACCAGCCTGCCGATCATGCTGGGCTTCGTGCGCCGCTTCGACAGTGGCCATGCCGGGGTCCGGAAGGCCATCGAATCGGGCCAGATCGGCGAGTTGCATCAGGTCACCATCACCTCGCGCGATCCCGGCATGGCACCTGACGCCTATATCGAGGCCTCGGGCGGCATCTTCCGCGACATGACCATCCATGATTTCGACATGGCCCGCTTCATCCTGGGCGAGGAGGTGACCGAGGTCACCGCCACCGGCTCGCGCCTGGTCGACCCGTCTCTGATGCAGCGTTGCGACGATTACGACACGGTGACGGTGGTGCTGAAGACCGAATCGGGCAAGCAGGCGATCATCACCAACTCGCGCCGCGCGGTCTATGGCTATGACCAGCGCGTCGAGGCTTTCGGCAGCGCAGGCATGGCGATCTCGGAAAACCGGGCGCTGGATCATGTGCGGCTCTATGGCGCGGAATTCACCGACCGCGCCACGCCGCTGAAGAATTTCTTCATCGACCGTTATGCCGATGCCTTTGCCGCCGAGATCAGCGCCTTCGTCGATGCCATCGAGCAAGGCAAGCCGGTGCCGGTCGGGTTCGAGGACGGCCGGCAGGCACTGCTGCTGGCCGAGGCCGCGATCCTTTCCGCCGCCGAGGGCCGCACGGTCGCAACCAGGGAAATCGGATAAGCCATGTATTCGCAATTCGGACTGTTCATCGACGGAAGCTGGACCCAGGGCACCGCCAGCGGCGAGGTCATCTCTCCGGTCACCGAAAAATCGTTGGGCCAGTTGGCCCTTGCCACGGTCGAGGACACGAAGGCGGCACTGGACGCCGCAGCCCGCGCCCTGCCGAAACTGCGTGAGATGGGCGGTTTCGGCCGCGCCGACGCGCTGCACAGGGCCGCGGACGAGATGATCCGCCGCGCCGACGAGGCAGCGCGAATGATCTCGGCCGAGACCGGCAAGCCCATCGCGCAGGCGGGCCGCGAATGGGGCCTTGCCTGCGACCAGTTCCGCTGGTTCGCCGAAGAGGCGCGCCGCATCTATGGCCGCATCGTCGACAGCCGCGTCCCCGGCGGCCGTTTCGAGGTGACGCGCGAGCCGGTGGGGATCGTCGGCGCCTTCACCGCCTGGAACTTCCCCGCCGCCCTGCCCGCCCGCAAGCTGGCTCCGGCGCTGGCCGCCGGCTGCCCGGTGGTGCTGCGCCCGTCCTCGCAGACGCCGGGCGTGGCGATGGTGATGGTCGACTGCCTGCGTGCGGCGGGACTGCCCGATGGGGCGGTGAACCTTGTCGTCGGCTCGACCGGCGCAACCTATGCGCCGATCATGGCGGACAGCCGGGTGCGCAAGGTCAGCCTGACCGGCTCAACCCGTGTCGGCCAGCAGATGATCCGTGATGCCGCCGATACGGTGAAGAAGGTTTCGATGGAGCTTGGCGGCAACGCGCCGCTGATCATCCATGACGATGCGGACCTGGAAGTCGCGCTGGACCTGACCGTGCCGACCAAGTTCGCCAATTGCGGGCAGGTCTGCGTGACCCCGGACCGGATCTTCGTGCATGACAGCCTGTACGACGCCTTCGTGGACGGATTTGTTTCGCGGACGGCGCAGATCAAGCTGGGCGACGGGATGGACCCCGACACCGGCATGGGCCCGCTGATCAATGGCGGACGACTGGCGGAAATCGAGGAAATCGTCGCCGATGCCGTCCGCGCCGGGGCCAAGCTCGCGCATGGCGGCAAGCGTCCGGCGCATCTGAACAGCGGCTTCTTCTTCGAGCCGACGGTGCTGACCAATGTTACCGACGACATGAGGGTCTTTGCCGAGGAGAACTTCGGTCCGATCGCCGCCATCACCCGCTTCTCGACCGAGGACGAGGCGCTGGCGCGCGCCAATGCGTCCGACATGGGGCTGTCTGCCTATGCCTTCACCCGCTCGCCCGACCGGGCGCGGCGCATGTCGGCGGGGCTGAAGGCCGGCATGGTCGGCATCAACAGCTTCGCGCTGGCCGCATCCGAGGCGCCCTTCGGCGGCACCAACCATTCCGGCATGGGCCGCGAGGGCGGCATCGAGGGGATCGAGGATTATCTCGACACCAAGCTCGCGCAGATCGTGTTCTGAGGGGAGGAAACGCGATGTTCACCAACAAGCTCAAACAGCAATGGGCCGAGGGGCGCGCCGCAATCAACGGCTGGCTGTCCATCGGCAATCCGCTGACCGCCGAGATCATGGCAGCGCAAGGCTATGACAGCATCACCATCGACGCCCAGCACGGCGCGCTGGACTACAGCGCCGTGCTGCCCATGCTGCAGGCGATGCGGGCCTCGGGCGTGACGCCGATGGTCCGCGTGCCCTGGCGCGAGCCGGGCGCGATCATGAAGGCGCTGGACGCCGGCGCGCAGGGCATCATCTGCCCGATGGTCAACTCGGCCGAGGAGGCGGCGGAATTCGTCAGCTACATGCGCTATCCGCCGCATGGCCAGCGCAGCTTCGGCCCGACCCGCGCCACCTTCGCCTATGGCGGCTATGGCGTGGCGGCGAACGATCAGGTGCTCGCGCTGGCGATGGTCGAGACCCAGCAGGGCATGGACAACCTGGACGCCATCGCGGCGACGCCCGGCCTCGACGGCATCTATGTCGGCCCGGCGGACCTCACGCTGGGCACGCAGGAAGGCCGCCTGCCCCCCGCCTTCGACCGCGAGGAGCCCGAGATGATCGCGCTGCTTCAGCGCATCAAGGACGCCTGCAAGGCGAACGGCATCCGCGCCTGCATCCATTGCGGCACACCGGAATATGCAGCCAGGGCCATAGGCTGGGGGTTCGACCTGACCACGGTCGGCGGCGACACCCGCCTGCTGGCCGGCGCGGCCAGCGCCTCGGTCGCGACCTGGCGCGACCTGACCGGCTCCGCCCCCGCCTCCGCCACGAAAGGAGCCTATTGATGCCGCATCTTCTTGTTGCCGGAAAGCTGCATCCCGCCGGAGAGGCGCTGCTGCGCGAACTCCCCGCCCGCGGCATCACCGTGGATTATGTCGAGGAAATCTCGGAACCCTCCTACGCGCCGCTGATCCAAAAGGCCGATGCGCTGGTGATCCGAACCCAGCCGCTGTCAGCCGCCACCGTCGCGCTGGCCGAAAGGCTGAAGGTCGTCTCGCGCCACGGCGTCGGCTACGATGCCGTCGATCTCGCCGCGCTGAACAAACGCGGCATTGCCCTGACCATCGTCGGCGACGTGAATTCGATCTCGGTCGCCGAACATGCGATGATGCAATTGCTGGCCGGGGCCAAGCGCGTGCTGCTGGCCGACCGCGCGGTGCGTGAGCCCGGCCAATGGGGCTGGCGCAACCGGCTGGAACAGCGGGAAATCTCGGGCAAGAACCTGCTCATCATCGGCTATGGCCGCACCGGGCAGCGCCTTGCCCGCATGGCCGCCGGGTTCGAGATGACGGTCCGCGCCCATGACCCCTATCTCTCGCGCAAGGGCTGGCCCGAAGGTTCGGTGGCAGAGATCACCGATCTGGACGAGGGGCTGGCCTGGGCCGATTGCATCTCGATCCATGTGCCCAAGGCCGACAAGCCGGTGCTGGGGGCAAGGGAGATCGCCCTGATGAAGCCGGGCGTCGTCCTTGCCAATACGGCGCGCGGCGGCGTGGTGGACGAGGCGGCGCTGGCCGAGGCGCTGGCCTCGGGCCAGGTCGGCGCTGCCGGGGTCGATGTCTTCGACGAAGAGCCGCCCAGCGGTTCGCCCTTGTTCGACCAGCCGACCGCGGTGCTGTCGCCCCATATCGCCGGGCTGACCGCCGAATGCGGCGAACGCATGGCCATCGCATCCATCCGGAACGCGATCGACTATCTGGACGGCACGGTTGACCATGCTCTCATCGTCAATCCGACTTTCGCCCATGCTTGAGACGATGCACCGCCGACTTGCGGCTTTCGGAGCCGTCGTCGGACAGGCGACGGTTCTTCGTTACGGCGGTGCCGCATTCATATCGGACCTGCCACGGCGCCTGGAGCAGGATCTTCCAGCACCGCCGCACAACGGCCCACCACCGCGCAGCCGTGCCGAAACCCCGTCAATCGGCCGTCTCGTCCGCCATCTGGATGGCGGCTGAGTGCAACGTCACTTCAAACCGGATACTGCCCATGTCTGACAAACCCGTCCTGCGTATCGGCCTGATCGGCACCGGCTTCATGGGCAAGGCCCATGTCTTCGGTTTCGCCAGCGCGCAGAAGGTCTTCGACCTGCCCTACCAGCTGGAACTGCATACGGTCGCCGACGTCACCGAGGCAGCAGCCGCCCGTGCCGCCGCCGATTTCGGCTTTGCCCATGCCACCGCCGACTGGCGCAGCATGGTCGCGGACCCCGAGATCGACGTGATCGACATCACCGCCCCGAATGCGCTGCACAAGGAGATGGCCCTGGCCGCCATTTCCGCCGGCAAGCACGTCTATTGCGAAAAACCGCTGGCGCCGCTGGCCTCGGATGCGCGCCAGATGGCGGATGCGGCGGCGGCCAAGGGCGTCAAGACCCAGGTCGGTTTCAACTATCTCTGCAACCCGATGCTGCGGCTTGCGCGCGAGATGATCGCGGCGGGCGAACTAGGCGAGATCCGCGGCTATCGCGGGCTGCATGCCGAGGATTACATGGCCGATGCCGACGGCCCCTGGACCTTCCGCCACGATCCGGCGGGTGGCGGCGCGCTGGCCGATATCGGCAGCCATGCGCTGGCCACGGCCGAATTCCTGCTCGGTCCGATCACCGAGGTGATGGGCGATTGCGTCACGATGATCGGCCGGCGCCCCGACGGCCAGGGCGGCACGCGTGCCGTGACCGTGGACGATGTCGGCCGCGCCTTCCTGCGCTTCGCCAATGGCGCGCAGGGCTCCATCGAGGGCAACTGGATCGCCACCGGCCGCAAGATGCAGCATGATTTCGAAGTCTATGGCACCAGGGGCGCGCTGACCTTCAGCCAGGAACGCTTCAACGAGCTGCATTTCTATTCGACCGCCGACGCCCCCGGCCGGCGCGGCTTCCGCCGCATCGAGGCCAGCCCCGACCACCCGCCCTATGGCCGCTTCTGCGTCGCCCCCGGCCATCAGATCGGCTTCAACGACCTGAAGGCCATCGAGATCGAGGGTTATCTGCGCGCCATTTCCGGCGAGATCCCCGAGCCTTTCGGCTTCGCGGCCGGTCTGCGTATCCAGCGGCTGGTCGAGACGATCCAGCGCTCCTCCGCCGTGCGGCAGTGGATGGCCGTCACGGCCTGAGAATCCGCTGCCGCCTCCCTCCCGCGGCATCGGCTGGGGACCTTCTCGCACCTTCCCCCGGGGTGCCCGGTTGTTCGCCGGGCACCCCCCTTTCGAAAGGGCTCTGCATGTTCCGTAAGATTCTGGTAGCGAACCGTGGCGAGATTGCGATCCGCGTGATGCGGGCTGCGAACGAGCTGGGCAAGAAGACGGTCGCGGTCTATGCC
>NZ_JBGOSN010000057.1:0-22583 GCF_046335115.1 Paracoccus sp. P2
GGGCCCCCGTCAATTCCTTTGAGTTTTAATCTTGCGACCGTACTCCCCAGGCGGAATGCTTAATCCGTTAGGTGTGTCACCGAACAGCATGCTGCCCGACGACTGGCATTCATCGTTTACGGCGTGGACTACCAGGGTATCTAATCCTGTTTGCTCCCCACGCTTTCGCACCTCAGCGTCAGTATCGAGCCAGTGAGCCGCCTTCGCCACTGGTGTTCCTCCGAATATCTACGAATTTCACCTCTACACTCGGAATTCCACTCACCTCTCTCGAACTCCAGACCGATAGTTTTGAAGGCAGTTCCGGGGTTGAGCCCCGGGATTTCACCCCCAACTTTCCGGTCCGCCTACGTGCGCTTTACGCCCAGTAATTCCGAACAACGCTAGCCCCCTCCGTATTACCGCGGCTGCTGGCACGGAGTTAGCCGGGGCTTCTTCTGCTGGTACCGTCATTATCTTCCCAGCTGAAAGAGCTTTACAACCCTAGGGCCTTCATCACTCACGCGGCATGGCTAGATCAGGGTTGCCCCCATTGTCTAAGATTCCCCACTGCTGCCTCCCGTAGGAGTCTGGGCCGTGTCTCAGTCCCAGTGTGGCTGATCATCCTCTCAAACCAGCTATGGATCGTCGGCTTGGTAGGCCATTACCCCACCAACTACCTAATCCAACGCGGGCTAATCCTTTGGCGATAAATCTTTCCCCCGAAGGGCGCATACGGTATTACCCCCAGTTTCCCAGGACTATTCCGTACCAAAGGGCATATTCCCACGCGTTACTCACCCGTCCGCCGCTCACCCCGAAGGGTGCGCTCGACTTGCATGTGTTAGGCCTGCCGCCAGCGTTCGTTCTGAGCCAGGATCAAACTCTCAAGTTGAAAGCCGCCGAAGCAGCTATCCTTGACAGAAGAACCTTGCACATCTGCCTCCTGCAATAACAGGAGGTCATCTCTGCTTGTCGTTCCACTCGCGTGAACCGTCAAACAGTGAAGCTGACACCTGGATCATCGGGTCCCCCCCACCAGGCCGATATACAAGCTTTCCGTCGAAAAACGACCAGACCGCCCGCATATCCCTTCATCATACAGCAATGTCAAAAAGCAGAGGAAACAAAATCGCGGAAGATGCGCCTTTCTAGCGACGCCCCATCCGGTCAGCCATTCCCAGGTTTTGCGAACCTAGCGTTGCCCTAGCGCCGCTCTGTCCGTCCGCTGCAGCATCTCGCTGCGTCGGTGAAGCGGTATCTAGGATCTGCGGACGAAGGTTGCAAGCGGAAAAATGCACGCCTCGGTGCAAAAAATTCCAAAGCAATGATTTTCTGTCATTTTTCTGTCGCAAATTCGGGCAGACAATGCCCGCTTGACCGGGCTTGCAGGCAGGCGGCAAGGCCTTGAGCCGCGCAAGGCGCCCACTTTCACGCCGAGTCGGCCGCAGATTCGGTGCCGCGACTCGCTGGACCGGGGTCGACCGGGGGGCAAAACGAAAAACGCGGCCCCAAGGGGACCGCGTTTCGCATCGCATGGAAGCCGGAATCAGCGCTTCGAGAACTGGAACGAGCGGCGAGCCTTCGCCTTGCCGTATTTCTTCCGCTCGACCACGCGCGAATCGCGGGTCAGGAAGCCGGCCGCCTTCAGCGCGGCACGCAGGCTGGGCTCATGCAGTTGCAGCGCCTTCGAGATGCCGTGCTTGACCGCACCCGCCTGGCCGGACAGGCCGCCGCCGGCGACGGTGGCATAGACGTCATACTGGCCGGTGACGCCGGCCACTTCGAAGGGCTGGCGCAGGATCATCTGCAGCACCGGACGGGCGAAATATTCCGCGATGTCCTTGCCGTTCACGACCACCTTGCCCGAACCCGGCTTGACCCAGACGCGGGCGACCGCATCCTTGCGCTTGCCGGTGGCATAGGCACGGCCCAGCGAATCGCGCTGCGCCTCACGAACCGGGGCGGCGGCCGGGGCAGCCGTCGCGACCGATTTCAGATCGTCGAGGGTTTTGATGTCTTCGGCCATGGCTTACGCGCTCCGGGTATTCTTGGCGTTCATGGACTTGACGTCCAGCACTTCGGGCTGCTGAGCTTCGTGCGGATGCTCGGCGCCGGCATAGACGCGCAGGTTGGTCATCTGCTTCTTGCCCAGCTTGTTGCGCGAGATCATGCGCTCGACGGCCTTGATCACCACACGCTCGGGATGCGCGCCTTCCAGCACCTGCCGCGCGGTGCGGTGCTTGATGCCGCCCGGATGGCCGGTGTGCCAGTAGTACTTCTTGGCGTCGCGCTTGTCGCCGGTCATCTGCACCTTGTCGGCGTTGATGATGATGACATTGTCGCCCATGTCCATGTGCGGGGTGAAGGTCGGCTTGTGCTTGCCACGCAGGCGCATCGCCACGATCGAGGCAAGACGGCCCAGAACGACGCCCTCGGCGTCGATCAGGATCCACTTCTTCTCGATCTCCGCCGGTTTCGCGGTATAGGTTTTCATCTGTCGGTCCCTTTGGGGGCTGTAATTCGAGATGGGCGTATATCGGCAAAAGCCGCGCGCAGGTCAAGTGCGCGGATTGCTAATTTTCCAAGTAATATCAATTAATTACAAATTAGGTATTAAAATACCGCAAAACAGCCCCCGCCTGCATCAGCGTTTCGACGGAATCGAATAGGTCATCGAGCAGCGCGCCACCGGCTCCTCGGCCCCGTCCGAGCGGATCAGCACCTCGCCCACGGCCAGGATGCGGCCCAGCTTGAGGATGCGGCAATCGGCCAGCAGGTCGCGCCCCGCCTCGGGCTTGCGCATGAAGTCGATCGAGGCATTGGTGGTCACCGCCAGCGCGACCTCGCCGATCCGGGCCAGGATGGCCAGGTAGATCGCCACGTCGGCCAGCGCGAACATCGACGGGCCGCTGACCGTGCCGCCGGGGCGCAGGTGCCGGTCGTCCACCGTCAGCCGCGCGGTCAGCCGCGCCTCGTCCAGCGTCTCCACACGGACCTGGCCCGCGATCTGCGGGAATGCCCGGTCCATGAATTCGTTCAGCGCCTCGCGGCCCATTGCCAATGCCATACTTCCCCCCTGCTGGAACGGCGGCTAGACTGCCCGGCAAAGCCCGGAAAAGACAAGCCGCACCGTGGCGTCAGGAGGAGAGTGCATGAAGGATGGAAACCCCGAGCCGCTGGTGCTGCGCCAGGACGACGGCCCCGTTGCACGCCTGATCCTGAACAGCCCGACGAATTACAACGCGCTGTCCACGGCAATGATCGACGCGCTGTCCGACGCGCTGGATGAGATCGCGGCGGATAGCCGGGTCCGCGTCCTGGTCCTGGCCGCCCGCGGCAAGGCGTTCTGCGCCGGCCACGACCTGCGCGAGATGCAGGGCGCCCGCAATGACGAGGATGACGGCCGCGTCGCCTATGAACGGCTGTTCTCGCGCTGCGCCCAGATGATGCAGAAGCTGCCGGCCCTGCCCCAGCCGGTCATCGCCGAGGTGCAGGGCATCGCCACCGCCGCCGGTTGCCAGCTGGTCGCCAGCTGCGACATGGCCGTCGCGGCCGAGGGGGTGCGCTTCGGCGTGAACGGGGTGAACATCGGGCTGTTCTGCTCGACCCCGATGGTGGCGCTGACCCGCGCCATCCCGCCGCGCGCCGCCTTCGAACTGCTGGTGACGGGCGAGTTCATCGACGCCGACCGGGCGCGGGAGCTGGGCCTGGTGAATCGCGTCGTCCCGCCCGCCGCGCTGGAGGCCGAGGCGATGGCGATGGCCCGCACCATTGCCGCCAAGCTGCCCGCCGCCGTGCGCATGGGCAAGCGTGCCTTCCACGCACAGCGCAACCTTGGCCTCGCGGATGCCTATGAGACCGCAGGCGCGGTGATCTGCGAGAACCTGCTGCTGCCCGATACCGCCGAGGGCATCCAGGCCTTCCTGGAAAAGCGGCCGCCGAACTGGGAATAACGCCCGCGCCTAACCCAGCGTGGCCAGCCAGGGAAAGGTCTCCAGCAGCCAATAGGCGAAGGTGGGGAAGGCGCCGGTCAGCAGCGCCGCCCCGACCACCACCAAAAGCCCGCCCATCATGCGCTCGATCAGTTTCAGGTGCGGCTTGATGCGGTTCATCACGCCAATGGCGCGGTTGATAAAGATCGCCGACAGCAGGAAGGGAATGCCCAGCCCCAGCGCATAGACGGCCAGCAAGGCCGCGCCGCGCCCGGCCTCGGCCCCGGTGGCGGCCAGCGACAGGATCATGCCCAGTTGCGGCCCGATGCAGGGCGTCCAGCCGAATGCGAAGGCCAGCCCCAGGATATAGGCTCCCAGCGAGGAGCCGCCCTTGTCGCCGGCATCCAGCCGCGCCTCGGTGTCCAGGAAGGGGATGCGGATGATGCGCAGGAAGTGCAGGCCCATGATGATGACCGCCACTCCCGCCCCGCGCGCCAGCCAGTCCTGCCATTGCAGGAACATCCGGCCAAAGGCCGAGGCCGCCATGCCCATCAACAGGAAAACCGTCGACAGCCCCAGGACGAAGAACAGCGCCGGAACCACGGCGCTGCGTTCGCCCGATTTCAGCCCGCCGACGCCGACCCCGGTCATATAGGCCAGATAGGGGGGCACCACCGGCAGGACGCAAGGCGACAGGAAAGACAGGATCCCGGCCAGCAGCGCGACCGTCGCGGCGGGCAGGAAGGCGGCATCTGCAAGCTCGATTCCCAACATGTCCGGCACCTTGGCTCATGGAAAGGGCGCGGGAAAGCCCCGCGCCCGTCACTCTTTCGTGGAAGGCTGCGACAGATCAGCCCATGGACCACCAGCCGCGGCGCTTGGGACGCGCCGGCTCCTCGTTCGCCGCGGCCGGGGCGGGCTCGGGAACGGGCTCGGGGACGGGCGCCGGCACGGCTTCGGGTGCAACGGCCGCTTCGGCCTCTGCCCCGACGGTTGCGGGTTCCGCGGCCTCGGCTTCCTCGGCGTCGGTCGCGGCGGGTTCAACAGCCTCGGCGTCGGCCGCCTCGCCGACGGCAGGCTCGGCAACCGGCTCCCCGGCCTGCGCATCCTGCGGTGCCGGCGCGGCGTCCGCCGATGCGGCCTCCGCGGCAGGCTCGACGGTCTGGAGCGCCGGCTCGGCTTCGACACCCGCCTCCGGCTCCTCCACGGCGGTTTCGGCCGGTTCTTCCGGCTTGCGGCGGCGCGTCCGGGTGCGGCGGCGCGGCTTCTCGGCCGATTCGGCATCCGGTTCGGCCGCATTCTCGGACCCGGCCACGACCTCGGGCACGACCTCCGCCGGCGTCACCTCGCCTTCGGCAGGCCGCTCGGCCGGCTCGGCTTCCGAAACCGCATCCTCGGCACCGTCCTCGGCGTGGTCGGAGCCCTCCTCGGCATGGGACGCCTCGCCGTCGCCGTTCTTGCCGCCGCGACGGCGGCGGCGGCGGCGGCGGCGCTTGCTGCCATTCTCGGCGCCTTCGCTGCCCTCGCCGGTCTCGGCATGGCCGTCCTCGGCGCGGTCTTCCTCCCCGGCGACCTCATCGACCTCTTCCTCGGCGGGTTCCTCGTCATCGATCTGCGCCATCAGCCGGGCATCGACCGAAACCACGGGCGAAACCACCTCGGGCACGTTGCGCGTCGCGGTCTTGAACTTCTCGATGGCGTAATCGGGCGAGATCAGCGCCGGATCGGCCTCGACCCTGACCGAGAGACCATAGCGCGCCTCGATCGTGGCGATATGCTCGCGCTTGGCGTTCATCAGGAAGTTGGCGACCGCGACCGGCGCCTTGACCAGCACCTCGCGCGAACGCTTGCGGGTGCCCTCTTCCTCGATGGCGCGCAGGATGGTCAGCGCCAGGCTGTCGTCCGAACGGATCAGCCCGGTACCGTGGCAATGCGGGCAGGGCTGCGTGGTCGATTCCAGCATGCCCGGCCGCAGGCGCTGGCGCGACATCTCCATCAGGCCAAAGCCCGAGATGCGCCCGACCTGGATGCGCGCCCGGTCGGTCTTGAGCCGCTCCTTGAAGCGTTTCTCGACGGCGGCGTTGTTCTTGCGCTCTTCCATGTCGATGAAGTCGATGACGATCAGGCCAGCAAGGTCGCGCAGCCGCAGCTGGCGCGCGATCTCCTCGGCGGCTTCCAGGTTCGTCTTCAGCGCGGTTTCCTCGATCGAGCCTTCCTTGGTGGCCCGGCCCGAGTTGACGTCGATGGCGACCAGCGCCTCGGTCACGCCGATGACGATATAGCCGCCGGATTTCAGCTGCACGACCGGGTTGAACATGCCGCCCAGGTAGCTTTCCACCTGATAGCGCGCGAACAGCGGCATCTGGTCGGTGTAATGCTTCACGTTCTTGGCATGGGACGGCATGATCATCTTCATGAAGTCCTTGGCCGTGCGATAGCCGCGCTCGCCCTCGACCAGAACCTCGTCGATCTCCTTGCTGTAGAGATCGCGGATCGTGCGCTTGATCAGGTCGCCTTCCTCGTAGATCGGCGCGGGGGCGATGGACTTGAAGGTCAGTTCGCGGATCTGCTCCCACAGCCGCATCAGGTATTCGTAGTCACGGCGGATTTCCGTCCGCGTCCGCTGGCTGCCGGCGGTGCGGATGATCAGCCCAGCGCCCTCGGGCACCTCCAGCTCGCTGGCGATCTCCTTCAGCTTCTTGCGGTCGGCGGCGTTGGTGATCTTGCGGGAAATCCCGCCGCCGCGCGCGGTGTTCGGCATCAGCACGCAATAGCGGCCGGCGAGGCTCAGATAGGTGGTCAGCGCGGCGCCCTTGTTGCCGCGCTCCTCCTTGACGACCTGGACCAGCATGATCTGCCGGACCTTGATCACCTCCTGGATCTTGTAGCGGCGGGCGCGGGGTTTCCGAGGCGGCGAGATTTCCTCGGCCACGTCCTCCTCGGCGACGGATTCGATACCGTCGTCCTCGGCGGCGTCATCGCCTGCGGCCTCATCGGCCGCCTCAGGGACGGGGGCGGCGACATCCTCCGCCGTCGCCGGCGGCACGGCCTCGGCCACATCCACCGCAAGGTCCGCGGCTCCCGCGGCCTCGCCTTCCGAGTGGTCCAGAACGGCCATCCCGGCGATCTCGTCCGAAACCGCGACGGCGTCGCCACTGTCGGCTGCAGCGGCCTTGGCCGGCTTGCGGCGACGCGGGCTGCGCTTTTTCTCGCCCTCGTCGGCCTCGGCGGCGGCGGCCTGGCGTTCTTCCTCGATCAGCGCCTTACGGTCGGCGGCGGGAATCTGGTAGTAATCGGGATGGATCTCGGCAAAGGCCAGGAAACCGTGGCGATTGCCGCCGTAATCCACGAAGGCGGCCTGCAGCGAGGGTTCGACCCGCGTCACCTTGGCCAGATAGATGTTGCCAGCAAGCTGCCGCTTGTTGACCGTCTCGAAATCAAATTCCTCGACTTTGGTTCCATCGACCACGACAACCCGAGTCTCCTCGGAATGCGTGGCGTCGATCAGCATTTTCTTTGACATGTTTCCGTCTTTCGGGCCGCCGGACCGGCCCGCACACAGGCGGGGGCAAGGTTCGGCTGCCGCATGAGAGGACAGCGAAAGCCGCACCGCCAGCAGCAATCGCGGCGGCCGGAGAACTCCCCTGCCACCGTTGCCTATCAAGCTGCACTGCGCGATCCATCGCGTCTGTTTACCTTTCTAGGCCCATCCCGCTCGCGCGGTCGGGGCTGCGATCTACGGTCGCCCAGAGGCCCCCTGGGGGCATGGGCAGGATTTTCCGCGCGTGGCACCACCGGCACTTTTCAGGTGTCGCGGCTGGCTGGCGCGCTGCGAAACTGGCGAGGTCGAGCAACCATTGGTTGTGGCGCCCACCCTACAGGGGCAAGATAGCGGGGAAGGGCGCGCCGTTACAATCTGTTTTTGGACAAGGCGCCGGGATTTGCCGATCCGCCCATCCCGCCCGCCCCCCGGCAGGGGCGCGCCGCGGCGGGCAAATCCCCGGGCCGGATCCCGCGCCCCGGCTATTTCTCCGTTCCCCAAATACCCATACCTGGCCGGGCCAGAGGCGTGCCGCTCACAGGTAATCGCTGCGGCTCAGCCCGTATTTCGCCATCTTCTCGTTCAGCGTCCGCCGCGGCAGGCAAAGCTCGTCCATGACCGCGGCGATGCTGCCCTTGTGGCGGCGCATGGTATTGTCGATCAACATCTTTTCGAAGCTCTCGACATATTCCTTGAGCGGCTTGCCCTCGGTCGTCGTCGCCTCCTGCGTATCCTCACCATCGGCCATGAGAAGCGAGGCGATCGAGCCCGAGCCGCGGCGGTTCTGCAAGACCGCGCGCTCGGCCACGTTGATCAGCTGGCGCACATTGCCCGGCCAGGGCGCCTGCAACAGCTGCGCCGCCTCCTGCGCCGTCACCTGCGGCGGCTCGCAGCCGTATTCCTCGGCGAATTGCTCGGTCATGCGGGTGAAGAGCGTCAGGATGTCCTCGCCGCGCGACCGCAGCGGCGGCAGGGTGATCTTCAGCGCGGTCAGGCGATAGAACAAGTCGGGGCGCAGCGAATCCTCGGCCCGGCGCCCCTCGCCGCGGGCATTGGAAATGGCGATGATCCGCGTCTCGGCCGGGCTGCCCTGCTCGGCGATAAAGGCCAGCAGCCGCGCTTGCAGCGGATCGGACAGCGCCTCGATATCCTCCAGGCACAGCGTGCCGCCGCGGGCCTCCTCGACCGCGGGCAGCCCGCTCTCGACCGGGCCGAACAGCTTGGCCGACAGCACCTCGTCGCTATAGGCCGCGCAAGAGATCGGCACGAATTTCTTCGAGGCGCGCGGCCCCACCGCATGCAGCGCATGCGCCACCAGCGTCTTGCCGGTGCCGGTCTCGCCGTCGATCAGCACATGGCCGTCGGCCTGGCCCAGGTCCAGGATGTCCTCGCGCAGCCGGTCCATGACCGGGCTCGACCCGATCAGCTTGGACATGACCTGCTGGCCTTCGCTGAGGTCGCGGCGCAGCGCGCGGTTGTCCAGCGTCATCCGCCGGGCCTGGGTCGCCTTCTTGACCAGTTCGGTCAGCCGCTCGGGGTTGAAGGGCTTTTCCATGAAATCCATGGCGCCGATGCGCATGGCCTCGACCGCCATCGGCACGTCGCCATGGCCGGTGATCATGATGACCGGCAGGCCCGAATCGATGCCCATCAACCGCTTGAGAAAGGCCATCCCGTCCATGCCCGGCATGCGGATGTCGGAAACCACCACCCCCGGCCAGTCGGCACCGATCACCTTCAGCGCCTCCTCGGCGGTGGCGAAGGTCTCGGCGTCGAAGCCCGACAGCGCCAGCCACTGGCTGATGGATTCGCGCATGTCCGGTTCATCGTCCACGACGGCTATCTTCAAAGTGCGGCTCATGGGCCTTTACCTCTTTTCTTCATTCCGCCGCCAACCGCGTCCCGGCCTTGTGGCCGGGATCGTGCAGCGGCAGCTCAAGCTCGAACACGGCGCCCCTGCCCCCTTCGTCCGAGGCGTTATGCGCCGTCAGACGCCCCCCGAAATCGGCCGCGATCCCGGATGAGATCGCCAGCCCGAGGCCGGTCCCCTCTCCGGGTTTCTTCGTGGTGAAGAAGGGTTCAAACAGATTTTCCAGGTCCGATACACCCGGACCGTTATCGCGCACGGACAAGAATGCGTGAGAGCCGGCGCTGACCGTGATCTCGATCGCCGGGTCGCGCATGCCCCTGATCGCATCGACCGCGTTGCGCAGCAGGTTGATGATGATCTGCTCCAGCCGGATGCGGTCGCAATAGACCATGACCGGATAGCGCGGGATGTTGCGCTGCAGACGGATGGTGCGGCTTCGCAGCTGCGGCTCCATCATCACCAGCGCGCTCGACAGCGCGGCGCGCAGGTCGACCGGCTCGAAGGCCTCGCCGCCCTTTCTGGCATAGGATTTCAGCTGCCGGGTGATGGCGCCCATGCGCTCGACCAGGTCGTCGATGCGCTGGAAGCTCGACAGCGCCTCCTCGGCCCGGCCGCGCTGCAACAGAAGCCGCGCCCCGGCCAGATAGGTCTTCATCGCCGCCAGCGGCTGGTTCAGCTCGTGGCTGACGCCCGCCGACATCTCGCCCAGGGCCGCCAGCTTGCTGGATTGCTGAACGGTCTGCTCGGCCACGCGCAGTTCCTTCTGCATCCGCTCGCGTTCGGCGATCTCGCGGGTCAGGCGCTGGTTCAGCGCCCGCAGATCGGCCGATTCGCGCATCCAGGCCGCCGATTCGACCCGCGCCCGCCGCGACAGCAGATAGAACACCGCCGCCAGCAGGATGGCAAAGCCCATGATGACCATGGCCAGCACCGCATTCACCCGCTCGCGCACCGACTCGTAGGTGGTGAAGGCGATCATCTTCCAGCCGCGGAAGGGGATGCGGGTTTCCGACTGCATCACCGCGCGGCCCTGCACATAGGCATCGGCCGGCGTCGCCGCCCAATCCGCCGTGACCTGGAAGGCCCGCGCGATGGCCGAGGGGGCCGAGCGCACCGCCAGCGCCTCGGGCAGGGTCAGCCCGCGCCAGCGCGGCTCGGTCGACAGGATGATCTGCCCCTCGCTGTCCGTGACCGCGATCGCATCCGAGATCCCGGCCCATGACCGCACCAGCCGCGTCAGGTCGGCGCCCACCACCACCACGCCCAGCGTGCGCCCGTCCGACATGACGGTGCGGGAATAGGTGAACTCATAGGCCCCCTGCGGCGAGGGCGAGACGGTGAACACCGTGTCCCTGGAACGCAGCGCCTCGACAAAGAACGGCTCCTGCACGTAATTGGTGCCGATCAGGTTGCGGTCGGTCGAACCCACCACCCGTCCCGAGGCGTCCAGGAGCTTGATCGAGGCCGCCGCGATCTCCTTCTGGGCCGAGATCAGCCGCGCCGAGGTGCCCGAGAAATCATTGCCCGACAGCGCCGAGATCAGCGCAGGATCGCGCGCCAAGAGCAGGGGCACCACCGAGGTGCGCTGCAATTCCGACAAAAGGTTCCCGGTATAAAGCGCCGAGCGCAGCTCGGTGCGCACCCGCGTCGTTTCGGAAAACCGCGCGGTCAGCCAGGCATTGGTGAACCAGATCGTGCCCGCGGCCACGACCAGCAGCACGGCGATCACGCCGCGCAGGCCCCAACGGCTGGTCAGGCCCGTCCTGCCCTCCGGGAACCCGATGGAATTGTCTTCCTCTCGCATGAGCCTCCGGCACCGCCCTTGTAAGGGTCGATGCAGTCTAGTGCGCGAAAGAGTGCCGCTCAAGTCAGGCCGCGACAAGCTCCTGCATCAGCGAGGCAAAAAGCCTCGCGCCATCGGTGCCGCCATGTGCCGGATCGGCCGCGCGCTCGGGATGGGGCATCATGCCCAGCACCCGGCGGTTCTCGGACAGCACCCCGGCGATGTCCTCGACCGAGCCGTTGATGCCAGGCGCATAGGCAAAGGCGATGCGGTCCTGGTCCTTCAGCGCCGCCAGCCCCTCGGCGTCGATCTGGTAATTGCCGTCGTGATGGGCGACCGGCACCCGGATCTCCTCGCCCGCCCGATAGGCGGCGGTGAAGGGGCTGGCCGCGGTCGCGACCCGCAGCACCGTCTCGCGGCACAGGAACCGCAGGCCGGCATTGCGCATCAGGGCACCGGGCAGCAGGTTCAGCTCGGTCAGCACCTGGAAGCCGTTGCAGATGCCCAGCACATAGCCGCCGCGCGCCGCATGGGCCTTGATCGCGCCGGCAATGGGCGAATGCGCGGCGATGGCGCCGCAGCGCAGGTAGTCGCCAAAGGAAAACCCGCCCGGCACCGCGACCAGATCGATGCCCGCCGGCAGCGCCTCGTCCTTGTGCCAGACCCGCGCGACCTCGGCCCCCGCCTGCTGCAACGCAACGGCCAGGTCGCGGTCGCAATTCGATCCGGGAAAGGTGATGACGGCAGCTTTCATGGCGGGCCTCCGGGATAATGCCTCGCGCCCCCATACTCCAAGCAGCGTCGCATGTTAAGCCGCTTTGCGCGGCACGCAGGACTTCTTGGTTCCCCGAATGCTCAAAAACGCGCGACAAGCGCCGCGCCCCCGCACCCGACGCGCATCACCCGGCGGCTTCACCGTTTCACAAATACCCAAAGGCAACACCGCAAGCGAAAAGGGCCGGGGTTCCCCCCCGGCCCTTCGCAATCCTGCGCGACGGATCAGCCCGCCAGCGCCTTGTTCAGGTATTCGTCGACCTTTTCCAGATAGCCCATGGTGGTCAGCCATTTCTGGTCGGGACCGACCAGCAGCGCCAGGTCCTTGGTCATATAGCCGTCCTCGACCGCCTGCACGGTCACGCGCTCCAGCGTCTCGGCAAAGTTCTTCAGCGCCGCGTTGTCGTCCAGCTTGGCGCGGTGCTTGAGGCCCCCGGTCCAGGCGAAGATCGAAGCGATCGAGTTGGTCGAGGTCTGGTTGCCCTTCTGGTGCTCGCGATAGTGGCGCGTCACCGTGCCATGCGCGGCCTCGGACTCGACGATCTTCCCGTCCGGCGTCATCAGCACCGAGGTCATCAGGCCCAGCGAGCCGAAGCCCTGCGCGACGGTGTCCGACTGCACGTCGCCGTCGTAGTTCTTGCAGGCCCAGACATAGCCGCCCGACCATTTCATCGCCGAGGCGACCATGTCGTCGATCAGGCGATGCTCGTAATGGATGCCCTTCTTCTTGAACTCGGCCTCGAACTCTTCCTCGTAGACCTTCTGGAACAGATCCTTGAAGCGGCCGTCATAGGCTTTCAGGATGGTGTTCTTGGTCGAGAGATAGACCGGATAGCCGCGGTTCAGCCCGTAGTTCATCGAGGCGCGGGCGAAGTCGATGATCGACTGGTCGAGGTTGTACATCGCCATGGCGACGCCGGCGCCGGGGGCCTGATAGACCTCGTGCTCGATGGTCTCGCCATCCTCGCCGACGAACTTGATCGTCAGCTTGCCCTTGCCCGGGAAGCGGAAATCGGTGGCCTTGTACTGGTCGCCGAAGGCGTGGCGGCCGACGACGATGGGCTGGGTCCAGCCGGGGACCAGCCGCGGCACGTTCTTGCAGATGATCGGCTCGCGGAAGATCACGCCGCCCAGGATGTTGCGGATGGTGCCGTTGGGCGATTTCCACATCTTCTTCAGGCCGAATTCCTCGACCCGCGCCTCATCCGGGGTGATGGTGGCGCATTTCACGCCGACGCCGTATTGCTTGATCGCCTCGGCCGCATCCACGGTGATCTGGTCCGAGGTGCGGTCGCGCTCCTCGATGCCCAGGTCGTAATATTTCAGGTCGATGTCCAGATAGGGCAGGATCAGCTTCTGCTTGATGAAGTCCCAGATGATCCGGGTCATCTCGTCGCCGTCGAGTTCGACGACGGGGTTCTCTACCTTGATCTTCGACATGGGTGGTCCCTTCGATTAGGATTCGGCTCGGTGGCGCTATAGCGGCATTCAATGCGAAAGGAAAGGCCGGTATGCCGTGGTATGCCGTTCATGATGCTGCCGACCATGCGGCGCGCGCAGAATGGCGGCACAAGGCGCGCAAGGCGCTGGCAGATATCCGCGCCGAACGCGCCGCGCCCGGTTTCGCGCCGCTGGAACGGCCGTTCCATTTGCGCGTATTCGGCGACTACGCCGCCGAAGCCGTCTGGCTTTGCGACGACGAGGGATGCCTTGCCGAAAGCGCCGCCGCGCTGCCGGTTGCAGCCAGCCTGGCGGCGCGTTGCCTGCTTTGGGCCGATTGCTACGAGACGCATGAGGACGCCTGGTTCGACCATAACCATGTCGCGGACTGGCCCGCCCCGCCCTTCAACCATTACCAGGCGATCAACCTGCGCGGCTTCTTCCTGGCCTGCGCGCTCAAGCGCGCCTTGCCCGATTGCCGGATCGAGTTCCTGGACGAATACCGCAACCTGCCCTGGCGCGACTACACCCCCGACGCACAAGGCGAGAAGCCACCGCACCTGATCGAGATCACCGCCGAAACCATGCACCACGAAGCGGCAAGCCGGCGCAGGAAACCCTAGCCCTCCGGGCCGGTCGCAAAATAGACCCGCGCACTTTCGCTGAGCCAGGACCACAGCACCGGCGCACCGCGCTCGATGCGCAGGCCGACGCGCTCGACCAGCTGCTCATAGGTCACGCGGTATTCCGCCCAGGTGCCGCCGCCCGAGGCGATGTTCTGCATCACCGGCTGCGCCCGGTCCAGCGACTTGGCAAAGACCGCATCGGGGGTCTCGTTCGCCTCGAACTCGGCCCAGAGCGCGCGCAACCCGGCCCCCTGCGCCGCGGGCAGCAGGCCAAAGATGCGCTCGGCCGCCTCGGCCTCGGCCTGCAATTGCGCCGCGCCGTGATGGGCGCCGCCGCCCTGCGCATGGATCGGCACGTCGCCGGTGTCGATTTCGACCAGGTCATGGATCAGCAGCATGCGGATCACCCGGCCAATATCCACCCCTGCCCCGGCATGGGGCGCCATGACCAGCGCGTAAAGCGCCAGGTGCCAGCTATGCTCGGCGCTGTTCTCGCGCCGCGAACCGTCGCACAGCAGGCTGGCGCGCAGCACCGATTTCAGCCGGTCGGCCTCGGCCAGGAAGGCCAGGCGCTGCGCCAGTTCGCCGCAGGGCGCGCGGCCCTCCAGCAGGGCCTGTGCCGCCTCCATCGCCTCGGGCCATTCCCTCCAGAGCCGCCGGGCGCGGCCCGAACCCATGTTGTCGCGCACGATGGCGACATGATCGGCCAGGGGCTCGGGCGCGCAAAGCACCTGGAACAGCGGCTGGACATGGTCCATGCGCTTGGCCATGCGGGCATCCGGGCTTTCGCCGGCCTCGAACTCCCGCCACAGCGCCAGCAATGCCTCGCCATCCGGCAGCATGCCGAACAGCCGGCGCGCCGCCGCCGCCTCGGCCGCCTGCACGGCAGCCGCGTCATGGGCCAGGTGGATCGGATGGTCGCCGCAGTCGATCTCGACCAGGTCATGCAGCAGCAGCATGGCGATGGCGCGGTCCGAGGCGCCGAAGGCCAGCGCGTAAAGCGCCACATGCCAGCTGTGCTCGGCGCTGTTTTCCGGCCGCGACAGGTCCATCAGCACATTCGCCCGCTCGACGGATTTCAGCCGACAGGCCTCGGTCAGGAAGGCAAAGCGCAGGGTCAGGTCGGTCATGGCAAAAACCCCCGGGGCCGGCCGCACCGGCCCGGTTTCCTATCGGGTGTTCTCGGTCAGGCGGCGGCGCACATAGGCCTGCACCGTATCGATCATCGGCTTCATGTGGATATCGTCGTCGCGGAAGAAATGGTCCGCGCCCTCGATTTCCTCATGGGTGATGGTGATGCCCTTCTGCTCGCGCAGCTTGGCGACCAGCGCATGCGTGTCCTTGGGCGGCGCCACCCGGTCGGCGGTGCCGTTGATGATCAGCCCCGAGGACGGGCAGGGCGCCAGGAACGAGAAATCATACATGTTCGCCGGCGGCGCGACCGAGATGAAGCCGGTGATCTCGGGGCGGCGCATCAGAAGCTGCATGCCGATCCAGGCGCCGAAGCTGAAGCCCGCGACCCAGCAATGCTTGGAATTGGGGTTCATCGCCTGCAGGTAGTCCAGCGCCGAGGCGGCATCCGACAGCTCGCCGATGCCCTGGTCGAACTCGCCCTGGCTGCGGCCGACGCCGCGGAAATTGAACCGCATGACGGTGAAACCCATGCGGTGGAAGGCATAGTGCAAATTGTAAACGACCCGGTTGTTCATCGTGCCGCCATATTGCGGATGCGGGTGCAGGATGATGGCGATGGGGGCGTCGGGGGCGGCTTGCGCGTGATAACGACCCTCGAGACGACCTTCGGGACCGGGGAAAATCAGTTCGGGCATGGGCTTCCTTTGAAACTCGGGTTCCTTGACCCTGTGACGGCGCGGCTCTAGATCGTCAATCTGGGAAGCGCGCCCGACATAGGCAAGACGCATTCAAGGACGGCGCCGGGGAATTAGCCGTTGGCTTGCGCGTCGTCAATGGTTTGCGGCTGGAGGAGAGGCAAGATGAAACTGTCCACCAAGGGACGTTACGCAATGGTCGCCCTGGTCGATCTGGCCATCGCCAAGGGCGACGAGCTGACCTCGCTGGCCGAGATCTCCAAGCGACAGGACATCTCGCTGCCCTATCTGGAGCAACTCTTCGTGCGGCTGCGCCGGGCCGGGCTGGTCGATTCGGTGCGCGGGCCGGGCGGCGGCTACCGGCTGGCCAAGGCGCCCGAGACGATCCGCGTGGCCGATGTGCTGGAGGCGGTGGACGAAACCGTCAGCGCGCTGCATGTCGGCGCCGGCGCCTCGGGCGGGGTCTCGGGCTCGCGCGCGCAGACGCTGTCGAACCGGCTGTGGGAAAGCCTGTCCGCGCATGTCTACGTGTTCCTGCACAATCATACGCTGGCGGACGTGGCAAGGAACCAGCTCCTGCCCTGCCCCGCCCTGCCCAAGATCCTGTCGATCGTGGACGACTAGGCCATGCGGATCCTGGTCGCCGGCCTGGGCAATATGGGGCGCAGCCACGCGCTGGCCTGGCTGAAGCAGCCGGGGGCCGAGATCGTCGGTCTGGTCAACCGCTCGCCGGTCGATCTGCCCCCCGAGCTTTCGGCGATCCCGCAAAGCCAGGATTTCCACGAGGCGCTGCAGCGCCTGCGCCCCGACGTGGCGGTGATCGCCACCTATTCCGACAGCCATGCCGAATATGCCATCGCCGCGTTGCGCGCCGGCGCGCATGTCTTCGTCGAAAAGCCGCTGGCCACCACGGTCGAGGACGCCCGCCGCGTGGTCGAATGCGCCGGCGAGACCGGCCGCAAGCTGGTCGTCGGCTACATCCTGCGCCACCATCCCAGCTGGCAGCGCCTGATCGACGAGGCCCGTGCCCTTGGCGGGCCCTATGTCTTCCGGCTGAACCTGAACCAGCAAAGCTCGGGCCCGACCTGGCAGGTCCACAAGGCGCTGATGCACACCACGCCGCCCATCGTCGATTGCGGCGTGCATTACGTCGATGTCATGTGCCAGATCACCGACGCCCCCCCGGTCGAGGTGCGCGGCATGGGCCTGCGCCTCTCGGACGAGATCGCGGCGGATATGTACAATTACGGCCATTTCCAGGTGCTGTTCCAGGACGGCTCGCTGGGCTGGTACGAGGCCGGCTGGGGGCCGATGATGTCCGACAGCGCCTTTTTCGTGAAGGACGTGGTCAGCCCCCGCGGTGCCGTCAGCATCCGCATGGCCGAGGATGCGCGCTCGGACGACATCGACACCCATACCCGGACCGCGACCCTGCGCCTGCATCGCATCGGCGAGCCGGACCGCGACATCTCGATGCGGGACGAACCCGGCCACCAGCAGCTTTGCGACGCCGAGGCCGCCTTCATGGCGCGCGCCATCGCCGGGGACATGGACCTGGAGCGGCACATGCGCGACGCGGTCTCCTCGCTCGCCGTCTGCCTTGCCGCCGACGAATCGGTGCGCACGGGCCAGCCGGTGCGATTGCGCATCTGACGCGCCCTGTCGTGCCCATCGTCACGCGCCCGTCACGCTTTCTTGCGAAATGCGGCCCGTGGCCCTAAATGAGCCATTCGTTTTCCGCTTTCACGGTCGCAAGGCCAGAGGTTCCGCGCCATGTCCGATCTGCAGACGCCCTATTACCTGATCGACCTCGCGAAGCTGCGGGTGAACATGGAGCGAATCCACTATCTGCGCGAACGCTCGGGCGCGAAATGCCTGCTGGCGCTGAAATGCTTCGCCACCTGGTCGGCCTTCGACTTCATGCGCGACTTCATGGACGGCACCACCTCGTCCTCGCTGTTCGAGCTGCGGCTGGGGCACGAGGAATTCGGCAAGGAAACCCATGCCTATTCCGTCGCCTGGGCCGATCACGAGATCGACGAGGCGCTGGGTTACGCCGACAAGATCATCTTCAACAGCCTGGGCCAGCTCGACCGCTATGGGGCGCGGGCCAAGGCGCGCGGCATCGCCATGGGGCTGCGGCTGAACCCTCGCTTCTCGACCAGCGGCTTCGACCTGGCCGACCCGGCCCGCCCCTTCTCGCGGCTGGGCGAATGGGATCTGAACCGGCTGGAGGCGGCGCTGGACCGCATCTCGGGCGTGATGATCCACTACAATTGCGAGAATGCGGATTTCGAGCTGTTCGACGCGCAGCTCGACCGGATCGAGGCGGAGTTCGGCGGCTTCCTGGAAAAGCTCGACTGGGTCTCGCTGGGCGGCGGCATCCATTTCACCGGCGAGGGCTATCCGCTGGACCGTCTTGCCGACCGGCTCAAGGCGTTCTCGGAACGTTTCGGCGTGCAGGTCTTCCTGGAACCGGGCGAGGCCAGCATCACCCGCTCGACCACGCTGGAGGTCACGGTCCTGGACACCATCCACCACGGCAAGGACGTGGCCATCGTGGACAGCAGCATCGAGGCGCATATGCTCGACCTGCTGATCTATCGCGAGACGGCGAAGCTGCCGCAGGAGGGCGAGCATCCCTGGCAGATCGCCGGCAAGACCTGCCTCGCGGGCGACATCTTCGGCGAGGGCCGCTTCCCGCAGCCGCTGAAGGTCGGCGACCGCATCAGCATCGCCGATGCCGGCGGCTACACCATGGTCAAGAAAAACTGGTTCAACGGCGTGCCCATGCCCGCCATCGCCATCCGGGCCGAGGACGGAACGATCCGCCAGGTCCGCCGGTTCACCTATGACGACTACAAAGCCAGCCTGTCCTGACCAGGCGCAAGCCATCCCCTTTCCTTAGCCCCCGAAAAGGAGACTGAATTGGCCAAGAACGTGCTCATCATCGGCGCCGGCGGCGTCGCCCAGGTGGTCGCGCATAAGGTGGCGCAGAACGCCAAGGAATTCGGAACGCTGCATATCGCCAGTCGAACCGTGTCCAAGGCCGAGAAGATCATCGCGAGCATTCGTGAAAAGGGCCATTCGGTCGAATTCACCGCGCATCCGCTGGACGCCATGGACAGCGCCGCCGTGGCCGCGCTGATCCGCCAGATCGACGCCGGCATCGTCGTCAACGTCGGCTCGGCCTTCGTCAACATGACCGTCCTGCAGGGCTGCATCGAGACCGGCGCCGCCTATATCGACACCGCGATCCACGAAGACCCGGCCAAGATCTGCGAGACGCCGCCCTGGTATGCCAATTACGAATGGAAGCGGCGCGAGGATTGCGAGAAGGCCGGCGTCACTGCCATCCTGGGCGCGGGCTTCGACCCCGGCGTGGTCAACGCCTATGCACGGCTGGCCGAGGACGAATATTTCGACAAGATCGACTCGATCGACATCGTGGACATCAATGCCGGCTCCCACGGCCGCTATTTCGCCACCAATTTCGACCCCGAGATCAACTTCCGCGAATTCACCGGCACGGTCTATTCCTGGCAGGGCGGCGAATGGCGGCAGAACCAGATGTTCGAGGTCGGCCGCGAATGGGATCTGCCCGTCGTCGGCAAGCGCACCGCCTACCTGTCCGGCCATGACGAGGTACACAGCCTCTCGGCCCGCTACAAGGACGCCGACGTGCGCTTCTGGATGGGCTTCGGCGAGCATTACATCAATGTCTTCACCGTGCTGAAGAACCTCGGCCTGCTTTCCGAACAGCCGGTCACGACCGCCGAGGGGCTGGAGGTCGTGCCGCTGAAGGTGGTCAAGGCCGTGCTGCCCGACCCGGCCAGCCTCGCCCCCGATTACGAGGGCAAGACCTGCATCGGCGACCTGGTCAAGGGCACGCTGGGCGGCAAGCCGGGCGAGGTGTTCATCTACAACGTCGCCGACCACAAGGACGCCTATAACGAGGTCGGCAGCCAGGGCATCAGCTACACCGCGGGCGTGCCCCCGGTCGCGGCGGCGATCCTGATCGCGCGCGGCACCTGGGACGTGAAGCGCATGGTCAATGTCGAGGATCTGCCCGCCCGCCCCTTCCTGGAACTGCTGGGCGACCTGGGCCTGCCCACCCGCGTCATCGACGCCACGGGCGACCACCCGCTGTAAGCGCGGCCCGGCCGGCTGGCCGAAAACGCCCGCGGCGGGGGAACCCGGCCGCGGGCTTGGCGTTTCCCCCGCGCAAAGCGGAGAGGGGGATGCATGCCGCCGGATCGGGAACACCGCAGCCACATGTTTCCCTTTGCCGCACCCGCCGACAAGGGCGGGGCCAAGGTGGCCAACTGGGCCGTGATCGGCATCTTCCTCATCCTGCTGTTCAGCTTCTTCGCGCAGGCGCGCAGTTTCCTGATGCCGGTGACGCTGGCGATCCTGCTGTTCTTCGTCTTCGTGCCCTTCCGCCGGCTGATGGAGCGGCTGGGCATCGGGGCCACCGTCACCGCGGCCATCGTCTCGCTGGGCCTGGTGGTGGCGGTGGTGCTGATCGGCTTCGCCATCTCGGGCCCGGCCAATCGCCTGATCGAGAACGCGCCGCAGATCACCGAGCGGCTGGAACAGCGATTCGCCGAGATTCGCAGCAATTTCCATGGCCTGGAACGCGCCGCCGAAAAAATCGACGAGATCGCCGGCGGCGGCGCGGCCCCGCCCGGGCCCGCCACGTCGCCCGGCGAGACGCCGCCGGATGCGACGCTGACCGGCACGCTCAGCGCCATCCCCGCCCCCGGCACGCCGCAACCGCCCGACCAGCAGATCCAGGTCGAGGTGAACGCCACCCCCGAGACCTCGACCCTGGCCAGCGTGCTGAACCTGGGTCCGGCCTTCGCCGGCCAGATCATCTTCACGCTGTTTTTGCTGTTCTTCCTGATCTCCTCGGGCGACCTGCTTTATCTCAAGATCGTGCAGAGCTTCGATTCCATGCGCGAAAAGCGCGCGGCCTACCTGGCGCTGCGCGAGATCGAGGACAGCCTGGGCGCCTATCTGGGCGCGATCACCCTGATCAATGCCTGCCTGGGGCTGGCCATCGGGCTGGCCATGTGGGTCTGGGGCATGCCCAGCCCGGTGCTGTTCGGACTGGCAGCCTTCCTGCTGAACTTCATCCCCTACCTGGGCTCGGTCGCCGGCATCGTCATCGCGACGCTCGTCGGGATCTTCGTCTTCGACGACCTGTTCACGCCGCTGATGATCGGCCTGACCTATCTGGGCCTGACCGCGCTGGAAGGACAGCTCATCACCCCCTATCTCGTCTCGCGCCGCTTGCAGCTGAACACGGTGGTGGTGTTTCTGACCGTCGCGCTCTGGGCCTGGCTTTGGTCGGTGATCGGCATGATCGTCGCCGTACCGCTGCTGGTGGTGATGCGGGTGCTTGCCGAACATATTCCCGGCCTGCAGAAATTCGGCAATTTCCTGGCCGGCGAGGATCCGCCTGCGCTGGAGGACGAGGACGAGGAGGAGGCGCGCGAACTGGTCGAGGCCGGCGGCAATGCGCAGGATGCCGCCCAGGCCGGCACCGCCACGATGGTCCTGGCCACCAAGGAGTGATCGCGCTCTGGATCACACCGCAAAACATGGCATCATCGCGACGCCATCCATGGACGAATCGCGACAGATGCCCGAACCCGACCTTACGCCCGACCCCAGCCAGCCGCGACTGCGCATCGGCTTCCTGCTGACGCCGCGCTTCACGCTGTCGGCCTTTGCCACCTTCGTGGACGTGCTGCGGCTGGCGGCCGACGATGGCGACGGCTCGCGCCCGATCCGCTGCCGCTGGCGGGTGCTGTCGTCGGACATGGCGCCGGTACAATCCTCCTGCGGGATACGCATCGAGCCGGACGAGCGGCTGGGCGACCCCGCGCGCTTCGACTATATCATCACCGTGGGCGGGCTGATCGACGGCGGCCCCGGCCTTTCGCCGGAACAGGGCGCCTTCCTGCGCCGCGCCGCCCTGGCGCGGGTGGCGCTTGGCGGGCTTTGCACCGGGGTCTTCGCCATGGCCCGCATCGGGCTGATGGACGGCTATCGCTGCTGCGTCAGCTGGTTCCATCACCAGGATTTCCTGGCCGAGTTCGAGCGGATGCGCCCGGTCTCGGACCAGATCTTCGTGGTGGACCGCGACCGGCTGTCCTGCTCGGGCGGGGTCAGCGCCGCGCATCTGGCCGCCTTCCTGGTCGACCGCCACCTGGGCCGGGCCGCCGCGCGCAAGGCGCTGTCGATCCTGATGATCGACGAGCCGATGGCCGGCGACCGCCCGCAGCCCGGCCTGCCGCTGGAACTCAACGCCCGCGACCCGCTGGTGCGCCGCGCGCTGCTGGCCATGCAGCAGAACCTGCATGCGCCCTTGTCCATCGCCCGCATCGCCAGGGATCTGGGCGTCGGGCGGCGCAAGCTGGAACGGCATTTCAACGCCGACCTGGGCATCCCGCCCGCCGATGCCTCGATCCGCATCCGGCTGGCGCAGGCGCGCATGCTGCTGGCGCGCACCGACCGCACCGTCACCCGCATCGCCGAGGAGACCGGCTTCTGCGACGCCTCGCACCTGATCCGGGTCTTCCGCGAGACCGAGGGCACCACCCCCGACCTTTGGCGCCAGAACCGCGTCCCCCTGGCGCAGGACGCACCCTGACCGGCCGTTGCACGGCGCCACCCGGCAACGTGCCGGGCCGCGCCCGATAATGCGTGGCGATTTCGGATGAGGAGAGGGTGAGATGCCGAACAAGGCCACGGTCAGGGGCGTTTTGATGGATGCGACGCTTGCGCCGATCGCTTCG
>NZ_JBGOSN010000058.1:0-4817 GCF_046335115.1 Paracoccus sp. P2
GAGGTCGGGGCATGGCGCATCGAATACTCCTCCTGCACGCAGATCGCGCGTCGCAATAAAGCATATTCAAGTATGCGAATATATGCAAGGCCGCCGGAGGGGGATGCGTCGTGTTGCCCCGCTGCATCCATGCGCTTCGTCATCCATGCATCCTTCCGAAGATAACGTGTCGCCTGATCCGACGCGAACCACAAAGACATCGCCATGTGCGAATCTGAACGGCCTTTGCGGCATCCGCCCTCGGCCAGCGGCGGGGGCGTCGGCCCTCCTGCCCGGCTTGCCTGCGCCCTGGCGGTGGCGGCCGCGCTTCTGTGGTTGCCCCCAGGCCGGCATCCTGGCCGTCGCGGTGGCCGGGATCGGCGCGGGAACCGGCGCGGCCTCGCTGGCGGGGCCGGCGCTCGGCGTGCTGGCGCTGGGGCGCCTGCGCGCGGGGCTCGAGGCGCTTGGCGGCAGGCTGGCCTGACGCGCGGCGCCGGCCCGGCTGTCGGAGCTGCGCGGCCGGGCGGTGGCGGCGCTTTCGGCGCGCTCGCCGCTCGATGCCGGGCGCATGCCCTCGGGCGAGGCGGCAAGCATCGTCACCGAACAGGCCGAGGCCGTCATGCCCTGGCTGGCGCGGTTTCGGCCCGCGCGGCTGAAGGCGGCGGTGCTGCCCCTGGTCATCCTCTTGGCGATCCTGCCCCTGTCCTGGACGGCGGTACTGGTGCTGCTGGTGGCGCTGCCGGTGTTTTCGGTCTTCATGGTGCTGGTCGGCTGGAAGGCCAAGGCGGCGAGCAAGGCGCAGATGGTCGAGGTCGGCGGCATGAACGCCTTCCTGCTGGACCGGCTCCGCGGCATGGCGACCATCCGCAGCCTGGGCGCCTTCGAGGCGACGGCGCTGCGCGTCAGGGCCGATGCGGAATCGCTGCGCGCGCGGATCATGGCGGTCTTGCGCATCGCCTTCCTGACCTCGGCGGCTGGAGCTTTTCGCGGCGCTCGGCGTGGCGATGGTCGCGGTCTATATCGGTTTTCACCTGCTGGGCGCCCTGCCCTTTGGCGCCTGGGGCGACAAGCTGACGCTGGCCGAGGGCCTGTTCATCCTGCTGCTGGCGCCGGCCTTTTTCGAGCCTTTGCGCGAATTGTCGGCGGCCTGGCACGACAAGGCGGCGGGCGAGGCCGGGATGGCCGCCTTGCAACGGGCGGCCGCGCCGGGGATGGCGCTGCCCGGCGCCGAGGCCGAGGCCGCCGCCCCGCCAACCGCCGCCGCCATGGCGCTGCGCCTCGAGGATCTGCGCTTTCGCCATGCCGGCGCGGCGGAACCCGGCGCCGCGCTCAGCCTGACCGTCGCGCCGGGCGAGCGCGTGGCGCTGGTCGGCCCCAGCGGCTCGGGCAAATCGACGCTGCTTTCGCTGATCGCCGGCCTAGCCGCGCCCGATTCGGGGCGGATCGAGATCGACGGCCGGCTGCTCGACACGTAAGCCGCCGCCGCATTGCGCGCCCGAATGGCCTGGATCGGCCAGGCTCCGCATATCTTCGCCGGCTCGCTGGCGCAGAATGTCACGCTGGGCCGGAGCCTGGACGCCCCCGACAGCCTGCCACAGGCGCTGCACATGGCCCGGCTGGATCAGGTCGCGGCCCGGCGCGGCAGCGCCCCGGTGGGCGAGGGCGGCACCGGCCTGTCCGGCGGACAGGCGCGGCGGCTGGCGCTGGCGCGGGTGGCCGCGACACCGCAGGCCGGGCTGATCCTGGCGGATGAGCCGACCGCACATCTCGACGCTGCCACGGCGGCCGAGATCACCGAGGGGCTGCTGGCGTTGGCCCGGGGACACACGCTGATCGTGGCGACGCATGACCCGGAACTGGCGGCGCGGATGGACCGCATCATCCGGCTGGACGGCATCGGGATGGAGACGGCGGCATGAGGCGGCTGGTCCGAGACATGGCGCCGGTGCTGGCGCTGTTCGCCGCCGAAGGGCGGCGCCGGCTGTGGACGGGGCGGCGCCGGCGGCGGTAACGGTGCTGGCGGGCATCGCGCTTTTGGGCCTGTCGGGCTGGTTCATTACCGCCACCGCCATTGCCGGGCTGACCACGGCCACGGCGCTGGCCTTCGACGTGTTCATGCCCTCCTCGGGTATCCGGCTGCTGGCGCTGGGGCGCACGGCGGCGCGCTATGGCGAGCGGCTGGTGACGCATGACGCGACGCTGGCCGTGCTGGCGGGCCTGCGCGGCTGCTGTTCCGGCTGACCGTGGATATCGACGCGCTCGACGTGCTTTACCTGCGGGTGCTGGCGCCCCCGGCTGCGGCCTTGGCCACGGCGCTGGCGGTGGGGCTGGCCCTGGGGCTGATGCAGCCGCTGTTGGGGCTGGCGGTCTTTGCCTTCCTCGTCGCGGCCGGGATCGGGCTGGTGCTGGCCGCGGGCCATGCGGCCGGGCTGGGGATGCGCCGCCGCGCCCAGATGACCGAGACCCTGCGCGCCCGCACCATCGACCTGATGCAGGGCCAGACCGAACTGGTCATGGCCGCCCGGCTGGGCGCGCAGCGCCGGGCCATCGCCGATGCGGATGCGAGGCTGGCCGCGGCCGAGGACCGGCTGAACCGCATCGACAGCTGGGCGGGCTTCGGCTACCTGGCCTCGGAACACCAGAAGATGAAGCTCGCCGCCATCGAGGGCATGTGGGAAACCCAGCCGGCGCCGGCCTCCTTCACCCTGGTCGGCATCCCCGACATGGAGGAGCGGACCAACCACTACGCCATCCACATTCCCTGGGTGATGGGCCTGATCGGCACCCGCTCGCTGACGCAGGAAATTCCCGGCATCCTGGAGCTGGTGGACAAGGCCGAGGACCGCATCCGCAACGGCATCATCGCCTATGACGCCCTGCAGGACTATCGCGCCGCACCCTCGCGCGATGCGGTGCCGCCCGAATCGGTGCGGGCCTTCGAAGAGCATGGTGACGACATGGGCTATGCGCTGCTGCTGACCAAATATGTCGAGGATCCGCGCGGCGCGACCGAGGAACAGATCGCCCAGGCGGCCTGGGATACCGTGCCGCATGTGCCGACGCTGTTCTGGGCCTTCCGCATCATGGTGGGCATCGGCTTCGTCAACATGGCGCTGATGGCGGCCTTTGTGATGGTTTCGGCCCGCGGCACGATCACGCGCCGGCCCTGCCCTGGATCGCCGCCGAGGCCGGCTGGATCGTGGCCGAGTTCGGCCGCCAGCCCTGGAGCATCGAGGGCGTGTTGCCCACGGTCGCCGCCGCCTCGTCGCTGACGGTGCCGACAGTTCTGTTCACCATCGCCGGCTTCACCCTGCTCTATACGGTGCTGATCGTGATCGAGATGCGCCTGATGCTGGCCGCGATCCGCTAGGGGCCACAGCCCGACCATGGGCCCGAGGCGCCGCTTCCGCCCGCCCGTTTCGTTGCCGCGGAGTAAGACCATGATCCTGCACGAATTGCTGACCTATGAAACCCTGCGCGCGATCTGGTGGGTGCTGCTGATCGGCTTTGCCGCCACCGACGGCTTCGACCTGGGCGTGGGCATGCTCTTGCCCTTCGCCGGCCAGACCGACCCGGAGCGCCGCATCGTCATCAACACCATCGGCCCGGTCTGGGAGGGCAACCAGGTCTGGCTGGTCCTGGGCAGCGGCGCGATCCTTGCCGCCTGGCCGCCGCTTTACGCGGTGTCCTTTTCCGGCTTCTACCTCGCCATGTTCGCGATCCTCGCCGCGCTGATCCTGCGGCCGGTCGGGTTCAAGTATCGCTCGAAACGCGAAAGCGCGCGCTGGCGGCGCAACTGGGACTGGGCGCTGTTCATCGGCGGCTTCGTACCCTCGCTGATATTCGGCGTCGCGGTCGGGAACCTGCTGCTGGGGGTGCCCTTCCGGCTGGGCTCGGACCTGCGCATCTTCTACGACGGCGGCTTCTGCGGGCTGCCGTCGGTGGCGATGCTGGCCATGCATGGCGCGGCCTGGCTGGTGCTGAAGACCTCGGGCCCGGTCGCCGGGCGGGCGCGCCGCTTCGGCCGCTGGGCGGCCATGGCCACCGTGCTGCTTTACGCGGCGGGCGGGCTGGCGCTGTGGCTGTTCGTGGACGGCGATCGCATCGCCGGGGCCGTCGACCCGAACGGGCCGTCGAACCCGCTGGCCAAGACGGTCGAACTCGCGCCCGGCGCCTGGTTTGCCAATTACGCCGCGCATTCCTGGATGCTGGCAGCCCCGGCCTTCGGCTTCCTGGGCGCGCTTGGCGTGCTGTGGTCGCTGAAAACCGGGCGCGAGGTCCGCACGCTTTTGCTGAGCAAGCTGGCGATCTTCGGCATCATCTCCTCGGTGGGGCTGTCGATGTTCCCCTTCATCCTGCCCTCCTCGGTCATGCCGGGGGCGAGCCTCACGGTCTGGGACGCCTCGTCCAGCCACCTGACGCTGTTCATCATGCTGGTCTGCACCGGGATCTTCCTGCCGATCATCGCGACCTACGCCGCCTGGGCCTACAGGGTGCTGTGGGGCAAGGTCGAGGAAAAGGAACATCACCGGGGGCGGCCACGCTTACTGAAAGGACAACAACGCAATGTGGTATTTCGCATGGATCCTGGGCCCGCCGCTGGCCGTCACCTTCGCGGTGCTGAACGCGATGTGGTTCGAGATGATGGAGGACAAGGCCGCCGCCGGGCAGGACAGCGAAAGCGCCTGAACGGGAGATGAGCCTGGCCCGGACGCCGCGGCACGCGCGTCCGGGCCCCTTTCTCCGGGCCCCTTTCTCCGGGCCCCTTTCTCCGGGCCCCTTTCTCCGGGCCCCTTTCTCCGGGCCCCTTTCTCCGGGCCCCTTTCTCCGGGCCCCTT
>NZ_JBGOSN010000058.1:4922-22579 GCF_046335115.1 Paracoccus sp. P2
CTCCGGGCCCCTTTCTCCGGGCCCCTTTCTCCGGGCCCCTTTCTCCGGGCCCCTTTCTCCGGGCCCCTGCGTCCGGGCCCCTGCGTCCGGGGCCCTGCGTCCGGGGCCCTGCGTCCGGGGCCCGTTATGATCGGCCCCCGTCCGGCAGCCCGGACTGCCCGCCCCTCCAGGGCCGCACAAACGACAAGGCCGCCCGGCAAGGGCGGCCTTTCCTTTCATGTCGCCCCGAGGCGGGATCAGAAGCTCAGCACCGTGGTGTTCTCGGCGATCAGTTCAGCGGCCATCGCATCGGGCTTGGCCGGCGTCACACCCTCCAGCAGCACCGAGGCATCCGCGCCCTTGCCGGGCAGGTAGATGGCGCAGACCTGCACCTTGACGCCGTTCTTCTCGATCATCTGCTGCATCAGGCCCTGCGGGCTGGCACCTTGCGGCGGCTGGCCGGCGGTCGCGGTCTCGGGCGCCTCCTTCAGCGCCATGTCGCCGGCGGGGCCGCATAGCAGGATCTGCGCCTCGGCCCCCTTGGCCACGGCGTTCATGGTCAGCACCATCGCCATCAGCTGGGTCTGCGGCTCGGGCGCGGTCAGGATGGTCACGAGCTTGCGCCCCTCCTGGGCCGAGGCGGGCAGCGCGGCCGCAAGGACAAGAGCGGAAGCGGCGAGCAGGGTTTTCATCGGATTCTCCTGATGCGAGGTGCAATAATACGCATTTTCGTATATTTCATCCGGCAATCCGCCGGGCAGCGGCTTATTGTCGCCCCACCCGCGGCCCGGATCGACCGATACCGGTCCGGCCACCGCACCGCGACCGCCGCCGACCCTGGCGATGCCCGCCACATGGGTTGCCCCGCCGTGCCGTGCCGCATTCGATGCCGGTCCCGCACGCCGGTTCCGCGCCGGACAGGCCGCGGTGCAAGAAACTGGCATGGCTCGCCCGCCGTGCTATGATCGGGGAACTTGCCGAGCCAGTTTGGGAACCATGCCATGTGCGAAGTCTTCTCCCGCCAGGATCCGCGCCGCTATCAGCCGACGACCCGCAAGCTGCGGCTGAACGGGCAAAGCACCTCGATCCGGCTGGAACAGGCCTTCTGGGACATCCTGGACGAGATCGCCGCCGGCGAGGGCATGGCCACGCCCGCCTTCCTGTCCACGCTGCAATCCGAAGTGCTGCAGCTGGGTGGCGAGCCGGTGAATTTCACCTCGCTTTTGCGCTGCGCCTGCCTGGTGCAGCTGGAGCTGCGCGGCCGCGGCGCGCAGGATTTTCGCAAGGCCGCGCAGCAGGTGGCGCAGGCCGCCTGATCGCGGCATCGCGCAAGAAATCCGCCGCGTGGTAGCATGATGCTACCCGCGGGGCCGGCGTCCTTCCGATACTGGTGCAAAGACCGGAAAGGAAAGCCGCATGGCCAAGATGATTCATTCGATGATCCGCGTGCTGGACGAGGCGCGCTCGCTGGCCTTCTACAAGGCCGCCTTCGGCCTGGAACCGGTCGAGCGGCTGGATTTCGACAGCTTCACCCTGGTCTACCTGGCCAATGCCGAAAGCAGCTTCGAGCTGGAGCTGACCATCAACAAGGGCCGCGAGCAGCCCTATGAGCTGGGCGACGGCTACGGCCATCTGGCCGTCTCGGTCGAGGATGTCGCGGCCGAACACCGGCGGCTGACCGATCTGGGCCTGGCCCCGCGCAAGCTGGTCGATTTCGCCCCCGGCGGCGAGGTCATCGCCCGCTTCTTCTTCATCAAGGATCCGGACGGCTACGAGATCGAGGTGCTGCAACGCGGCGGCCGGTACCTCTAGGCAGGCGGCCCGCCGGGAGGGGCGGGCCAACCAACTCAGGGAGGAGCAAATGACTGTCATCCACAAATCCCCCTCTGGCAGCGATGTCAGGGGGCTGACCCGGCGCGGCCTGCTGGCGCGCGCCATGGCGGCGGGGGCGACCTTCGTGGTCGGCTCGGGCTTCGTCGCCGCCCGCGACGCGGCCTGGGCGGTCGAGACCGCGGCGCTTAAGCCCGAGACCATGGCGGTGCTGATCCAGATGGCCCGCGACATCTATCCGCATGACCGCATCGCCGACCGCTTCTATGCCATCGCCGTCAAGACGCATGACAATCCCGAACAGGCGCCGATGATCGAGGAAGGCGTGGCGGGGCTGAACCTGGTCGCCCAGGCCCAGGGCTTCGACACCTACCTGGCCGCGGGCTGGGAAAAGGACCGCGTCGCCATGCTGCGCCTGATCGAGCACACGCCCTTCTTCCAGACCGTGCGCGCCGGGCTGGTGACGGGCCTATACAACCAGAAGGAGGTCTGGCCGGTCTTTGGCTATGAGGGCGAGAGCTTTTCGCAGGGCGGCTATATCGAGCGCGGCTTCAACGACATCGACTGGCTGTGAGGGAGGCGGAGATGGCTGACAATGTAGCGAAATTCGGACATGACGACGCCTCGGTCGTGGTGGTGATCGGCACCGGCTCGGGCGGCGGCGTGCTGGCCAACGAGCTGGCGCAAAGGGGCGTCAAGGTCGTGGCGCTGGAGGCGGGCGGGCGCTACCTGCCCGAGGATTACATCAACGACGAATGGGACAGTTTCGCGCAGCTGAGCTGGGGCGACATGCGCACCACCTCGGGCGACTGGCGGGTAGCGCGGGACTTTGCCAACCTGCCGGCCTGGATCGTCAAGGCGGTCGGCGGCACCTCGATCCACTGGGCCGGTGCATCGCTGCGCTTCCAGGAACACGAGTTCAAGGCGCTGACGACCTATGGCCCGGTCGATGGCGCCAGCCTGCTGGACTGGCCGATCACCCTGGCCGAGCTGGAGCCCTATTACGACCTGGCCGAGAAGAAGCTGGGCGTCACCCGCACCAACGACCTGCCCGGCCTGCCGGGGAACAACAATTACCTGGTGTTTGAAAAGGGCGCCAAGGCCCTGGGCTACAGCCAGGTCTCGACCGGCCGCATGGCGATCAATTCGGTCGATTACGACGACCGCATGGCCTGCCAGCAGACCGGCTTCTGCTTCCAGGGCTGCAAATGGGGCGCGAAATGGTCGGCGGCCTATACCGACATCCCGCGCGGCGAGGCGACCGGCAACCTAGAGGTCCGCGACCATTGCCACGCCACCCGGATCGAGCATGACGAGGACGGCAAGGTCACCGGCGTGCGCTATATCGACCGCGACGGGACCGAGCAGTTCCAGCGCGCCCGCATCGTCGCCGTCGCCGGCAACTCGATCGAAAGCCCGCGGCTGCTGCTGGCCTCGGCCTCGGAGCGGTTCCCGGACGGGCTGGCGAACAGTTCGGGCCAGGTCGGGCGCAACTACATGCGCCACACCACCGGCTCGGTCTATGCGATCTTCGAACGCCCGGTGCGGATGTGGCGCGGCACCACCATGGCCGGCATCGTCCAGGACGAGGCGCATCACGACCCCGCCCGCGGCTTCGTCGGCGGCTATGAGCTGGAGACGCTGTCGCTGGGCATCCCCTTCATGGCGGCCTTCATGGATCCCGGCGGCTGGGGACGCGAGTTCACCTCGGCGCTGGACAGCTATGAAAACATGGCCGGCATGTGGATCGTGGGCGAGGATCTGCCGCAGGAAACCAACCGCATCACCCTGAACCGCGGCGAAAAGGACCGATTCGGGCTGCCGGTGCCGAACGTGCATTACGACGACCACCCCAATGACATCGCCATGCGCAACCATGCCTATGCCGTGGGCGAGCGGATCTATCGCGCGGCGGGCGCAACGCGGATTCTGCCGACGCCGCCCTACCCGTCCACGCATAACCTGGGCACCAACCGCATGTCGGAAAACCCGCGCGACGGGGTGGTGAACAAATGGGGCCAGTCCCATGACATCCCGAACCTGTTCGTCTCGAACGGTTCGGTCTTTACCACCTCGGCAGCCGAGAACCCGACCCTGACCATCGTCGCGCTGGCGATCCGGCAAGCGGAACATATCGCCGCCGAGATGGAAAAGGGCGCGCTGTAAGCCCTGCGCCCCGCCCGCCAAGGGCGGGGCCTGTCGGCCTGCCTAGCTGGCGGGCCGCGCCTTCGCCGGGCTGGCATTGGGCAGCTCGATATTGATCTCGAGGCTGGACAGATCGTCGCTGCGCTCAAGCTTGATGTCGACCGCATCGCCGTCGATTTCCATGTGCCGGCGCACCACCTCGAGGATGTCGCGCTGCAACAACGGCAGAAAGTCCGGGCTGGTCGTCCCGCTGGAACGCTCATGCGCAAGCAGGATCTGCAGGCGCTCCTTGGCGGTTTGCGCCGAACTGGGCTTTCGCTGACGGAATGAGAAACCGAACATGTCAGGCCGTCCGTCCCAGAAGCCTCTGGAAGAAGCCGCGGCGCTGGTCGCCGGGGCTCACCCGCATCTCGATCTGCTCGCCGACCAGCCGGCCGACGGCGTCCAGATAGGACTTGCCCGCCGGCGACTTCTCGTCCAGCGAGACCGGCGTGCCCTCGTTCGAGGCCTTCAGGACCGAGGTGCTTTCCGGGATGATGCCCAGCAGCGGGATGGCCAGGATTTCCAGCACGTCCTCGACGCTCATCATGTCACCGTTGGCCGAGCGGGCCTGGTCGAAGCGGGTCAGCAGCAGCTGCGCCTTGACCGCGCTGCCGTCGCCCTTTTCGGCCAGCGCCGTCTTGGAGTTCAGCAGACCCAGCACCCGGTCGCTGTCGCGCACGGACGAGACCTCGGGGTTCGTCACCACCACGGCCTCGTCGGCGTAATACATCGCCAGATGCGCGCCACGCTCGATCCCCGCCGGGCTGTCGCAGACGATATAGTCGAACTCCTCGCGCAGCTCGTCCAGCACCGCCTTGACGCCTTCCTTGGTCAGCGCGTCCTTGTCGCGGGTCTGCGAGGTCGGCAGGACATACAGGTTTTCAAGCCGGCGGTCCTTGATCAGCGCCTGCTTCAGCTTGGCGTCGCCCTGGATGACGTTGATGAAGTCGAAGACCACGCGGCGTTCGCAGCCCATGATCATGTCCAGGTTGCGCAGGCCCACGTCGAAATCGATCACGGCCGTCTTGTGGCCGCGCATGGCAAGCCCCGCGGCGATGGCGGCAGAGGAGGTCGTCTTGCCGACGCCGCCCTTGCCGGAGGTGACTACGATAACCTTGCTCACGAGCGTTTCCTTTCTCATGGGTTATTTGAGGGACTCGATGCGCAGCACCTCGCCCTGAAGATAGACTTGGACGTATTGCCGCGGCGTGTCGGCCCCCAGGTTCTCGCTGGTGCGGTAAAGCCCGGCAATGGCCAGCAGCTCGGCATCAAGCGCATGGCAGAAGATGCGGGCCGAATCGTCGCCGTTGACGCCGGCCAGCGCCCTGCCGCGCAGCCGGCCATAGATGTGGATGTTGCCGGCCGCGATCACCTCGGCCCCGGAACTGACCGAGCCGACGACGATCAGGTCGCCGCGATCGGCAAAGACCGTCTGCCCCGAGCGCACGGGCTGCGAGATCAGGCGGTTCGCCGGCTCTTTCGGCGCCGGCGCGGGGGGCGGTTCGGGGCGGCTGCCCTGGCGCGAGACGCGCTCCAGCGCCGCGTCGCGCCCGCCGGGCAACGAGATCAGCCCGGCCTCGGCCGCGGCCTGCGCCTGCGCGGGCGTACCGCTCTGGATGCCAAAGACCGACAGCTTGCGCCGGCGCAGCTCGGCGGTCAGCTGCATCAGATCCTGGGCACGGTCCAGCCCCTCGGCCTGCTCCAGGTCGATGACCAGCGGCGCATTGTCGAAAAACAGCGGCGTCTGGTTCAGCCGCGCCTCCAGCGCCTCGAAAAAGGCACGGTCCGGCCGGCCGCTCAGATGCAGCGCGATGGCCGTGAAGGTGCGGCCGCGGATCTGTAAAGGCTTCACGGTCGCCACGGCCTGCACCGCGCTCTTGCCGGATTGCATCTGTCTGCTCGGTCCCGCTCTGTTCTTCGTATCGGACGGGCTTGACCCGCCCGTTCCCTGGGCCATCTTCCTAATACGTCCGGGCCGCAGCGTCCATCGGCATCTGCCGCGCCGGCCGCCTTCGGCGGAACCGTGCGCAGCGATGATGCAGCCACCACCCCTTTCCGGCCACGGGAACATTCCCCGGCGGCGGGAGGTTCGGTTCGCGGATAACGCATGGGAAAAAGGAAGGCGGGATGTTCGCAGATCGCACGGATGCCGGCAGACAGCTTGGCGCCGCATTGTCCGGGCACCGGGGCGAGCCGCTGCTGGTCCTGGCGCTGCCGCGCGGCGGGGTGCCGGTCGGGCTCGAGGTGGCAAGGGTGCTGGACGCGCCGCTGGACGTCATCCTGGTGCGCAAGCTCAGGGCGCCGGCGCATCCCGAACTGGCCATCGGCGCCATCGTGGACGGCGCGCCGCCGCAATTGCTGCTCGACGACCAGCTCGTCGCCGCGACCGGGGCGACGCAGGATCACATCGCCGCCGAAAAGGCCCGGCAGCTGCGCGAGATCGAGCGCCGGCGCCAGGCCTATCGCGGCGGCCGGCCGGCGCCCGAGACCTGGGGCCGGACGGTGATCGTCGTCGATGACGGCATCGCCACCGGCGCCACCATGCGCATCGCCCTGAAGGCGCTGGCGCGGTCCGGCGCGGCCAGGGTGATCGTCGCCGTCCCCGTCGCGCCGCCCGACGTGCTGGAGAAGATCCGCGCCGAGGCCGACGAGGTCGTCTGCCTGCGCACGCCCGAGCCGTTCCACGCCGTCGGCCTGCATTACCACGACTTCGACCAGACCAGCGACGAGGAGGTGGTCCGCGCCCTGGCCGAGGCCGACCGCAACCGGGCCTGAACCTCGCCCGCGCCGCCGCCGGCCGGCAGCGGGATTGCACATTGCCGTCATGTGGCGCTAAATCCCCGCCGGACAGCGGAAGGGATTCAGCATGAAACACGTCTTTGCCGCGGCGCTTCTCTGCGCCGCCGTCGCCGCGCCTTCGTTCGCGCAGGAGATCAAGATCGGCTACGCCCTGGCCGAGGACAGCCATTACGGCGCCGGCGCCAAGGCCTTCGAGGCCTCGCTCAAGGAAAGCCTGGGCGACCAGTTCAGCTTCCGCCACTTCCCGTCCTCGGGCCTGGGCGGCGAGCGCGAGGTGCTGGAGGGGCTGCAGCTCGGCACCGTCGAGATGACCATCGCCTCGGACGGCACGCTGACCAATTTCGTCCCCGAGGTCGGCGTCCTGGGCGTGCCCTTCCTGCTGCGCGACAAGGACCATGCCCGCAAGGTGCTGGACGGCGAGATCGGCCAGGAGATGCTGGCCAAGTTCGAGCCCGCCGGCCTGCACGCGCTGGCCTGGGGCGAGCAGGGCTTCCGCCACATCACCAGCAATCGCGGCGCGGTCGAGGCGCCCTCGGACCTGAACGGGCTCAAGATCCGCACCATGGAGAACCCGGTGCATATCGAGGCGTTCCGCGCCCTCGGTGCCGCCCCCACCCCCATGGCCTGGCCCGAGGTGATCGGCGCGCTGGAACAGGGCGCCATCGACGGGCAGGAAAACCCGCTCTCGGTGATCGTCTCGGCCAAGCTGAACGAGGTACAGAAATACCTGACCCTGGACGGCCACGTCTATTCCTCGACCATCATCCTGGTCTCGCCCGCGCTGTGGAACGGGCTGGACGACGCGCAGAAGGCGGCGTTCGAGAAGGCGGCGAAGGTCGCGGTCGTCGCGATGCGCGCCTATGTCGACGAGGTCGATGCCTCGGGCGTTGCCGCGATGAAGGATGCCGGGATGCAGGTGAACGAGCTTTCGCCCGAGCAGAAGGCCGCCTTCCGCGAGGCGCTGGCCGGACCCTACCAGCAATATGAGGCCCAGTTCGGCAAGGAGCTGATGGACCGCATCCAGGCGGTCGAGTAAGCCGCGATGCGCCGGATCGAACGCGCCTTCGTCACGCTGAACGGTGCCGTGCTGGTGCTGGGACTGGCCGTCATGGCGGCCATCCTGGGCTGGAACGTCGCCGGTCGCTACCTGACCGGCAATTCGCTGACCTGGGCGGACGAGGTGGCGCGTTACTCGATGATCTGGCTGACCTTCCTGGGCAGCGGGCTGGCGCTGCGCCATGGCGCCCATGCCGCCATCACCAATGCCCAGGACGCGCTGCCCACGCGGGGCCAGCTTGCCCTGCGCGGGCTGATCCTGCTGGTGCTGTTCGGCTTTTTCGGCTTCATGGTCTGGGTCGGCATCGACTACATGAACCGCATGGCGATCCAGCGGTCAGCGGCCTTGCAGGTGCCGATGAAATGGATCTATGCCGCGATGCCCGCCGGCTTCGCGCTGATGATCGTCCATCTGGCCCTGATCGCGCCGCAATACCTGCGCGCCGGCCTGCAGCATTCCGACGAGGCCGCCCTTGGTTGAGATCCTGATCGCCGCCTTCCTGATCCTGATGGTCATGGGGGTGCCCATCGCCTTCGCGCTGGCGATGGCGGCCTTCGCGGCGGTGGGCCTTGCCGGCCGCTATCCGCTGGTCGTGGTGGTGAAGGAGATGTTCACCGGCCTCGACAGTTTCCCGCTGCTGGCCGTGCCCTTCTTCATCCTGGCGGCCGAGATCATGTCCACCGGGGCGATCTCGCGCATGCTCTTGCGCTTTGCCTCGCAATTCGTCGGCCACCTGCGCGGGGGGCTGGGTTACGCCAATATCCTGACCGGCACGCTGTTTGCCGGCATTTCCGGCTCGGCGCTGGCCTCGGCGGCGGGGCCGGGGGCGATGATGGCGCGGATGATGGAGCGCAGCGGCTATTCCAAGGCCTATGCCGGGGCGCTGACGATTTCCGTGGCGGTGATCGACCCGATCATCCCGCCTTCGATCACCATGATCATCTATGCGCTGCAGGACCGCAACACCTCGGTCGGTTCGCTGTTCATGGCCGGCATCCTGCCCGGCCTGCTGATCGCGGGGCTGCTGGCCGGGGTGAACTGGTGGATCAGCCGCAAGCGCGGCTATCGCAGCGCCGAGCCGCGCCCGCCAATGGGCCAGATGGTCCGCAACAGCTTTGCCGCCCTGCCGGCGCTGCTGCTGATCGTGCTGATCGTCGGCGGCATCCGCGGCGGGGTCTTCACCCCCACCGAGGCCTCGGTCGTGGCGGTGTTCTATGCCATCGTCACCAGCGCCTTCGTCTATCGCGGCTTCACGCTGGCGGACCTGTGGGGGGCGTTCCTGCGCTCGGCCATCATGTCGGTGGCGGTGCTGATGATCCTGGCCGCCGCCCGCGCCTTTGCCTGGGTGCTGATCATCGAGGGCGTGCCGCAGGCCATGGCCGATGCGGTGATCGCCATGGACCTGTCGCCCATCGCCTTCCTCTTGATGGTGAACCTGCTTCTGCTGGTCTTCGGCATGTTCATGGACCCGCTGCCGGGGGTGATGATCCTGGTGCCGATCCTGGCGCCCATCGCCCACAGCCTCGGCATCGCCGCGGATCATTTCGCCATCATCGTCATCGTGAACCTGACCTTCGGGCTGATGACGCCGCCGGTCGGCGGGCTGATCTTCGTCGTGGCCTCGGCGACCCGGCAGAAGCCCTCGGCGCTGATCCGGGAACTGCCGCCCTTCTTCCTGGCCGCCATGGCCTCGCTGCTGATCCTGACCTTCGTTCCGGCCCTGTCCACCTGGCTGCCGCAGATCAGCGGCTTCGCCCGTTAGCGCGCTCATGTCGCAGTCGGCCCGCAGGGGCCGATTCCGGCTTGACCTTGGCCGGGGCGCTTTACAGCCTCTAGGCCGGCGGCGGGGCACGGGCGAAAGCCCGGCCTATCTTACTGACGAGCAACCATTTTCAAGCGTCCGATGCGACCGCGCACGGATGGCTGGCCGGCCAGATGCCGCGCCGGGGCGAATTTTTCCGGGAACCTTCTTTGATTTTTCACAGTTCTGTGGAAGATTGGACTGAGACATTTTGTCGCACAGGTTGCCCAGAAATGATCGATTCCGCGAAAGAAACCGATCGCCCCAAGCACCGCAAGCGGGATGAAGTCATCGCCTTCCTGATCCTTGCCGTGGTGATCTGGCCGATCCTGTCGGTCGCGATCGTCGGCGGCTACGGCTTCCTGGTCTGGATGTCTCAGATCATCTTCGGACCCCCCGGACCCATGCATTAGATTTAGAGAGCGGCCATGCGCGAGCCAGACAGGATCCCCATCCAGCGACGCGACATTCTGACCGGAAAGCTGAAACAGGACAGCGGCGGGGAATCGCGTTTCCTGCACATCTCCAGCGCCATCGTCACCGTCCGGCCGGATCGCGCGGCCGACCTGGCCCGGCATTTCGCCACCCTGCCCGGAACCGAGGTCCATGCCGTCCAGGGCGCCAAGATCGTCCTGGTGCTGGAGGGCGCCTCGGTGGGCGAGATCGGCAGCCGCATGGCGGCAATCTCGGTGATGGAGGGCGTGTTCTCGGCCAACCTGGTCTTTGAACAGATCCTTCCCGCCGATGAGAGGGAGGCACTGTCATGACCATTTCCCGGCGCGATCTGCTCAAGGCGCAGGCGGCGGGGATCGCTGCCATGGCCGCCAATATCCCGCTGTCCTCGCAGGCCCAGCCGGTGCCCGGCGGTGTCGAATCGCTGCAAATCACCTGGTCCAAGGCGCCCTGCCGCTTTTGCGGCACCGGCTGCGGCGTCATGGTGGGTGTCAAGGAGGGGCGCGTGGTCGCCACCCATGGCGACCTGCTGGCCGAGGTGAACCGCGGCCTGAACTGCGTCAAGGGCTATTTCCTGTCCAAGATCATGTATGGCGCCGACCGCCTGACCCAACCGCTGCTGCGCAAGAAGGACGGCGTCTATGCCAAGGACGGCGAGTTCACCCCGGTCAGCTGGGAGGAGGCTTTCGACACCATGGCCGCCCAGGCCAAGCGGGTGCTCAGGGACAAGGGGCCGACCGCGCTCGGCATGTTCGGTTCCGGCCAGTGGACCATCTTCGAGGGCTATGCCGCGACCAAGCTGATGCGGGCAGGCTTCCGGTCGAACAACCTCGACCCCAATGCGCGGCATTGCATGGCCTCGGCGGCCTATGCCTTCATGCGCACCTTCGGCATGGACGAGCCGATGGGCTGCTATGACGATTTCGAGGCGGCGGACGCCTTTGTCCTCTGGGGCTCGAACATGGCCGAGATGCATCCGATCCTGTGGACGCGGGTGGCGGACCGGCGGCTGGGCCATCCGCATGTCAAGGTGGCGGTGCTGTCCACCTTTACCCATCGCAGCTCGGACCTGGCCGATATTCCCATCGTCTTCAAGCCCGGCACCGACCTGGCGATCCTGAACTACATCGCCAATCACATCATCCAGACCGGCCGGGTGAACCGCGATTTCGTCGATCGCCACACCACCTTCGTCGCCGGCGCGACCGGCATCGGCTACGGCCTGCGCGACGACGACCCACGCGAGATGGCTGCGCGCACGGCCGAGGATCCGGCGGCGACCACGCCCTCGACCTTCGAGGAATTCGCCGAGCTGGTCAGCGAATACACGCTGGACAAGGTCTCGGAACTCAGCGGCGTCGAGCCGGGCTTCCTGGAGCAGCTGGCCGAGCTTTACGCCGATCCCGACCGCAAGGTCATGTCCTTGTGGACCATGGGCTTCAACCAGCATGTGCGCGGCGTCTGGGCCAACCAGATGGTCTATAATCTCCATCTGCTGACCGGAAAGATCTCGGAACCGGGCAACAGCCCGTTCTCGCTGACCGGCCAGCCCTCGGCCTGCGGCACGGCGCGCGAGGTGGGCACCTTCGCCCATCGCCTGCCCGCCGACATGACCGTCACCAATCCCGAACACCGCAAGCATGCCGAGGAGATCTGGCGCATCCCCCATGGCGTGATCCCCGAGCAGCCGGGGCTGCATGCGGTGGCGCAGGACCGGGCGCTGCATGACGGCACGCTGAACTTCTACTGGATCCAGGTGAACAACAACCTGCAAGCCTCGCCCAACAACGACGGCGAGGCCTGGCCGGGCTATCGCAACCCGGACAATTTCATCGTTGTCTCGGATGCCTATCCGACGGTGACGGCCCTGGCCGCCGACCTGATCCTGCCCGCCGCCATGTGGGTCGAGAAGGAGGGCGCCTATGGCAATGCCGAGCGGCGCACCCATGTCTGGCATCAGCTGGTCGAGGCGCCGGGCGAGGCGCGCTCGGACCTGTGGCAGATGATGGAATTCTCGAAACGCTTCACCACCGACGAAGTGTGGCCCGAGGAGATCCTGGCCGCCAACCCGAACTATCGTGGCCAGAGCCTGTTCGACGTGCTGTTCCGCAACGGCAGCGTGGACCGCTTCGACCTGTCGGAACTGAACCCCGATTACGCCAACCGCGAATCGAACGCATTCGGCTTCTACGTCCAGAAGGGCCTGTTCGAAGAATATGCCGCCTTCGGCCGCGGCCACGGCCACGACCTGGCCCCCTATGACACCTATCACGAGGTCCGCGGCCTGCGCTGGCCGGTGGTCGACGGCAAGGAAACGCTGTGGCGCTATCGCGAGGGGCTGGACCCCTATGTCGAGCCGGGCGCCGGCGTGCAGTTCTATGGCAACCCGGACGGCAAGGCGCGCATCATCGCCGTGCCCTACGAGCCACCGGCCGAACCGCCCGACGAGGAATACAACATCTGGCTGGTGACAGGCCGGGTGCTGGAGCATTGGCATTCCGGCTCGATGACCATGCGCGTGCCGGAACTTTACCGGGCCTTTCCCGGCGCCCGCTGCTTCATGAACCCCGAGGACGCCCGCGACATGGGCTTCAACCAGGGGGCCGAGGTGCGCATCGTCTCGCGCCGGGGCGAGATCCGCTCGCGCATCGACACGCGCGGCAGGAACCGGATGCCGCGCGGCGTGGTCTTCGTGCCGTGGTTCGACGCCAGCCAGCTGATCAACAAGGTGACGCTGGACGCCACCGATCCCATTTCCAAACAGACGGATTTCAAGAAATGCGCGGTCAAGATCCTTCCCGTCTGATCCGGCCCGCCGCCATGGCCGGCCTTTTGCTGTTCGCGCTGGTCGGCGCCGCCCTGCCGCAGGCCGAGCCGGCGGTGCAGATCGTGCCGCCCTTGACCGGCTGGGCCGAGCCGATGTCCGAGGGCCAGATCCCGCCGCTCGGCCGGCCGATCACCGACGACGTGCGCCGGATGCGCAACTATCCCGAACAGCCGCCGGTGATCCCGCATTCCATCGACGGCTACCAGCTGACGGTGAACACCAACCGCTGCATGGATTGTCACAAGCCGCAGTTCACCGAGGGCTCGGGCGCGCCGATGATCAGCGTCACGCATTTCCAGGACCGCGACGGGCAGGTGCTGACCGACGTGACGCCGCGGCGCTATTTCTGCACCGCCTGCCACGTCCAGCAGACCGATGTGCAGCCGCTGGTGCCGAACCAGTTCCGCGACGGCTATCGCCACGCCGGGGGCCCGTGACATGGGCTGGATCAGGGCAAGCATCCGCTGGATCTGGGGCCGGGTCACCTGGTTCTGGCGCGTCATCAGCCGTCCCAGCAGCTTTCTCAGCATCGGCTTCCTGACGCTGGGCGGCTTCATCTGCGGCGTGATCTTCTGGGGCGGGTTCAATACCGCGCTGGAAATCACCAATACCGAGAAATTCTGCACCAGCTGCCACGAGATGCGCGACAACGTCTATCAGGAGCTGATGCCGACGGTGCATTTCTCGAACCGCTCGGGGGTCCGGGCCAGTTGTCCCGACTGCCACGTCCCGCATGAATGGACCGACAAGATCGCCCGCAAGATGCAGGCCTCCAAGGAAGTCTGGGGCAAGATCTTCGGCACCATCAGCACGCGCGAGAAATTCCTGGAAAAGCGGCTGGAACTGGCCAAGCACGAATGGGCGCGGCTCAAGGCCAACGATTCGCTGGAATGCCGCAACTGCCACGCGGCGGTGGCGATGGATTTCACCAAGCAGACCCGCCGCGCGGCCCAGATCCACGAGCGTTACCTGATCTCCGGCGAAAAGACCTGCATCGACTGCCACAAGGGCATCGCGCATCAGCTGCCCGACATGACCGGGATCGAGCCCGGCTGGCTGGAACCGCCCGAACTGCGCGGCGAAGAACAGGCCTGGCTGGGCGGCGGCCCCGAGGCCGTCCACAGCTATCTCGCCACCGTCGAGACGCGCTAGGGTCGGCTCGGGCGCCTGCCCCTCGGCCGCTGGGCCTGCCCGCGAAAGGGCGGCTGAAGCGGGACATCCGATCTGAAGCCCAGGGACATCAGATCCGGCAGGAAGTCTTTTCTGCCCGCTTGGGCCTCAATCCGCCGCCCCATCGTTATCGTTCGCCCCGAACGCGGCGGCGATCCCGGCCGTCGCACCACCGCCTTCGAAATTCCATTCGTGATAGCACGTGTTGCGATCCATCGGCCGATCCCGTAAGCGGCAGTTCTGATGTCGGGTAACAGCGGCACCTGCCGCTGCGACCGGTGAGGCCGCTCTCTCGACTCGGGGCGGCGGCGCGGCTAAAGTGGGGGCATGACCATGCGTATTCCCCTATGCAAGAGCCGGTGCGGCACCGGTTTGCTGCTGACGCGCCAGCTGCCCCGGACAGGGGCGCGCTTGCGCTGACCTCGCGTCCGGGGCTTTCCTGATCCAGAAATTCGACCGCTGCTCCGCCCCCCCCCCGCGGCGGCCCCGGCGGGTCATGACATGACTGAAGGAGCCGACATGGCCAGAACATCGCGACCGCCAGTCACCATCGCCAGCGATACGCTCGACCGGCTCGAACGCCTTGCCGAAGGGGCGATGGCGCGCAATCCCGACCTTGCCGACCGGCTGCTGACCGAACTGGCCCGCGCCCGCGTCCTGCCGCCCGAGCGGATGCCCGAGGATGTCGCCGGCATCGGCAGCGCCGTCACCTTCCGCGACGAGACCACCGGGCGCGAGCAGACCGTGGTGCTGGCCTGGCCCGAGGATGCCGACATCGCCGCCGGCCGCGCCTCGGTGCTGACGCCCATCGGCGTGGCGCTGATCGGCCTGCGGGCCGGCGCGCGCTTTCCCTGGGACACCCGCGCGGGCGAAACGCGCGAACTGACCGTGCTGGCGGTCGGCCGCGCCGATCCGGTGACCCCGGCGGCATAGGGGCTTGGCGATGCGACGGGACCGGTTCTGCCCGGATCGCGGCCCTGCGCCGCGGCTCGGCCTGCCGCATCCCTCGGCGATCTTTCCGCTGCTGATCGGTTTCAGGGCCACCAATGTGCCGGGGTTGTCCGCGCGCTGAACGCCGGGCAACCCAAGGCCATTTTCCGAAACCGTCACGCAACCACCGGGGGGCCCTTCTGGCCTGCCCGATGTCGGGGATCGAACATGCCCATCTGGAATACCCTGGCCCGCGCCGGCACGGCGGCGGGCGATGAAATCCTGCTGCGCCAGCGCGGCGCAATTTACGAGATCCGCTTCAACGGCCTGGAGCTGATGTCCAACCTCAACCATCAGTCCGAGACCGTGCTGGCCGAGCGCAGCCTGCGCCTGCATGGCCGGCCCGGCGCCCGCGTGCTGATCGGCGGGCTCGGCATGGGCTTCACCCTGCGCGCGGCGCTGGAATTGCTGGGCCCCGCCGCGCAGGTCACGGTCTGCGAACTGATCCCCCAGATCGCCGGCTGGAACCGCGACCGCATCGGCCATCTGGCCGGCCACCCGCTGCGCGACCCGCGCGTCAGCCTGCGCATCGCGGATGTGATGGCGGTGCTGGCAGAGCCCCGCGCCGGTTTCGACGTGATCCTGATGGATACCGATAACGGGCCGGATTTCACCGTGCGCCCCGAAAACGGCCGACTTTACGGCAAAGGCGGCCTTGCGGTGCTGCGCCGGGCGCTGCGGCCGGACGGCATCGCCGCCTTCTGGTCGGCCACCGCCTCGGACCCGTTCGAGCGGGTGCTGGACGCCCAGCCCTGGCATTGGCGGCGCGACGACATCCAGCTGGTCGGCGGGCGGGTCGATGCCTTCCACCACATCTACCTGGCCTCGGCCGAGGCCGGGCGGATCGGCCTGCGGGCCCCGGCCCGCGCGCTGCCGGCGCTGGCGCTGTCCTGACCCTGGCCGCAGGGCATCCGGTCCGCCGCCAGCCGGATGCCCTGTTCGCGCAGCGCGGCGTCGATCAGGCTCACGACCTCGTTGCGGCAGGCCAGTTCGCGGTCGTGCTGCGGCACCCAGTATTTCACCCGATAGGTGATGCCGGCGGGACCGTAATCCGTCACCTGCACCTCGGGCGGCTTGCCGGCCGAGATCATGCGCGCCGCGGCGGCGGCCGCGGCGATCAACCGGCCGGCCTCGGCCACCGGCAGGTCTGCGGGCAGGGTCAGTTCGGCATGGTCGCGGTATTCCTGCCGCGGCGCGCTGAAATTGGTGATCCGCCGCGACGAGATCTGGCTGTTGGGCAGGATGACATAGGTGCTGTCGCGGCTGACGAGGCGCGTGGTGCGCCAGCCGATCTCCTGCACCTTGCCTTCGGCCAGGGTCTCGATGCGCACCCAGTCGCCGATGCGGAACGGCGCCTCGATCCCCATCGCCAGCCCCGAGAACACGTCGGCCACCGCATTGCGGATGGCAAAGCCCAGCACCGCCAGCACTAGGCCCGAGCCGGTCAGGATCCCCGACAGATCCTGGCGGAAGAACAGCGACAGGCTGGCCAGCGTGGCCACGGCCAGCAGCCCGAACCACAACAGGTCCAACAGCACCTTGGGCACCGGGCGCCGGCCCTTGCGGCGGCGCAGCAGGCGCCGGGCGGCCAGCCCATGCGCCAGGCGCGCCCCGGCAAAGCAGGCCACGGAAAAGCCCGCGTTGCGCAGCGGCCCCGCCCAAAGCTGTAAGGCGAAAAGGTCGGGATGGCGCCGCGCCAGCGGCTCGACCAGGGTGGCGGCGGCCAGCGCCAGGGCGACGACCACAGCCAACCGCCACAGCAGGCCCATGGCCGGGGCTTCATCTTTCGCCATCGTCGCCCCCCTTTGCGCCCTTGCGCCGCGGCAGGCGGCGCGGCTCGGGCACCGAGAACGGCAAGGGAAACGGAGCGCGGCAGATCGGACATCGCCGGGCGGCAGCCCTGGGAACATCCTCGCCGCAATGCGGGCAGATCGCCGGCAGAAGGGCGCGCAGCATGACGGAACCTCTTGGGAAAACGGGCTGGATTCAGCTTGACCCCGGCCAGCCGTCCACGCCTTGCGTGTCAACGGGGCCGGGGCAAGCCATGCGCCTGTTCAAGGCGCAGGGCGTATCTGTCCAAGCCGAAGCCCTGCAAGACGAAACCCCATGCGCAAAACCCAAGGGCCCCAAGGGGCCAGCCTAGACATGGCCTTTGTTTTCCTGCTTTCAAGCCTCTGGACGCAGGCACCCCGCCCGATGCCGGCCGCATCGCCGCGGCGCTGGCTCGGCCCCGCCGCGATCCGGGACCGCGGCGATCCGCGCATGGTCCGGGATGTCGCGCTGCGGCCGCAGCCGTCCCGCGGTCCCTGTCGCGCAACGGCCGGGGGTCGGCCTGAGGCAGCCATGTCACCGCGACGGGCGGGCGATGCCAGGCAGGCCGCATCGCGCCCGGGATGGGACCGCAACCACCGGGGATGCTGGCGATGACCGGCAGCCAGCGGGTCCACGCCTCGGAATATCCGGTCGCAGGCCGGCGCGCATCGGCTTCTGGTCGACCTGGACGGCGATGGCACGGCCGAGCTGACGATCGAGCTGGGCGGGCTGGAGCAGTTGAACGCCTCGGA
>NZ_JBGOSN010000059.1:0-21726 GCF_046335115.1 Paracoccus sp. P2
GGGCGCATGGCGGGGGCCGACGATTATGTGACCAAGCCCATTGATTACGACCTGCTTCGTGCCACCGTTGAAGCGCGCCTGAACCGGATGCAAAGGTTGCGCGAAATGCCGGGAGACCGGTCCGGCCTGACCGCCCTCGACCGCTTGGCTCTTGGCGTGGTGCTGCTCGACGCCAATGGCGGCGTGGTCCATGCCAACCCTCTCGCCCAAAACTTGTCGGGCGCGGCCGGAATCTCGCTGAGTGGGCGTATTACCGCCAGCGGCGAAAATGGCCGGAAGCTGTCCGCGTTGATCGCAGGGTTGGCCCCGGGTAAAGGGATGGCCCCCACGGGGTTGCGCTTGGACGATGGGTGCCGGCTCGTGCTTATCGGGATGTCGCTGCCAGCGCACTCGCACCATGATGAGGCGGTCGCCATGCTGATACTGAGCGGCACAGACAGCAAGCCCCCTATGAACACTGCGACCCTTGGCCAGTTGTTCGGCCTGACGCCGATGGAAGCCCAGGTCGCGTGTTTGCTGGCTGAAGGGTTGCGCCGCAGCCAGATCGCAGACCGGTTGGCAATCTCGGGTACGACCGTCGCCTTCCATCTGCGAAACATCTTCTCCAAGACCGGGGTGCAAAGGCAGGCGGAACTGGTGGCATTGATTCTGTCAGTCCCACTGGCGCAGCCAGTGACCTGAGTTCGGCAGGACCGGGAGGTGGCACTGAGATCACTCATTTTTTGGCGGCGCATCCCCCCTGACCGGGCAATCTGTTGACTAGTCACGCGCTCTTGGCCCCGCCTAGGATCGGACTGGCCTAATCAGTCGCGTCCAGTGGCTCGCCCATGGCGGCCAAACCGTTGCGGGCAAAACGGCAGGGCGCATATTCTGTCCGTTCCCGCTCTGGCCCCGGATGCAGGGCGCAGGCCAAGCGGTATTTCGATCGAGCCTCATCAGGATCGGCCTCAACTCCCTCGCCCAGCCGGAAAGCCTGTCCCAGCATGGCGCAACCCCAGGCATTGTCGGAATTGCAGGTGATATCGAAACTGCGATAGGTGCAGAACTGCCGCACCCTTTCCGATTGCCCGGCCATGGGATCGGATGGAATCGAGGCATTGCGGATCTCGGCCGCGCGATTGGTACAACCCGATGGATATCCGCGCGCGCAGGACAGCGCATTGGCCCTACGCCGGTCCAGATCGTCATCCGGCATGTCAAACAGGTCGATCGTGCGCGCCACCTGCCGAAAGGCCGCACTAGATCCGCCGGTGACGCAGGCCTCGACACACGCCTCAAGGGTTACGGGGGCAGGTTTCCTCCGTCCAGTTTTGGGTGCCCGCCACCAGCGGAATGCTGCCGCGCGTCTGCCAGATATCGGCGGGGCAGGTAGCCAGCAGTTGGCCCATCCCTTCAACGGTCGCGATCCGTTCTCACTCCCCTGTCAGCGCCGCCGCATCCGGCGCGGCAACCGCGTCGGCCGGGCCGTCCTTTGTGAATTCGAACAGAACAAGGGCCAGGACAACAAGCCAGATGCGGCGGAAAGAAGAATCCGCCACGCTCGACCCACTTCTCAAAACCACCAGAACGCATCGGAACAAGTCTGGCGTGGTGGGGCAGGACCGAACGACCCAAGGCACCGGTTGGCCGCAACCGCCCAGTCAAACGTGGCGCCTACTGTCTGCCGGCCTGGGTAAAGCCGCATTTTGCCTCGCGAGCATTGATGTCGTTGGTCAGCGTCTCGCCCGATTCCTGACCTTGCTGAATCTGTTCGCCGCGTGTTTTTGCCAGCCCGTTCATCTGCGGGCCAAGACTGCTGGGGGCCAGTTCGGGGTTGGCGGTCTGGTGGAGATGAATTTGAAGAGGCGAATCGCTATGGTTGGAGCCAGCCAAGCTTTCAACTTCCAGCCTCACCGAGCGACGCCGCGATGTCGTCGATCGAGCGGAGCAGAACCAGGGGATCATCCCTGGACGGCTTGAAGCCGCGCCGCTTCCAGAATTCGGCGGCTTCACCGTCGACGGCGTTGACCAGCAAGGCCCGCCCGCCGATCAGCGATGCGGCCTGAACGCAGCGCTGGAAAGCATGCTTCACAAGACCGGTCCCGATGCCCAGCCCTGCCCATCCGGTGTCGGTTGCGAGTTGGCCGAGCAGCATACAGGGGACCGGGTTGGGCGGCTGCCCCGTCCTGATCGAACGCGGCAGAACCGAAGGCACCACACCGGTAGGCGCAAGGCCGTAGAAGCCGACCACGCGTCTAGCCTCATGCACGACGAGGACGGCGGTAAAGCCCTTCTGTTGATTGGAGAGGGCGCGTGATTTCAGCCAGTGGTCAAGCGTGGGCTTGCCACAGGTGAACTCGGACACATCGTGTTCGGCAGAGAGCGGTTCAGGACCCGAAAGGTGCAAGAGCTTACCGCTTCGCCACGTAGCCGGGCTCCCATGGCGCGGGCCGCTTCAGAACTTCTACCATCTCCGGAACGGGAGCGGCCGGACGCGCCAACACATCCATGAATTCGGCGAAGCCCTCTGGACTCATCCGGATCAGCCCCTGTTCCATGACGACCTCCTCGGCCGCGCGCACCGCGGCGTCGCGCACGAAATCGGTGCGCGAGCGGCCGCGCAAGCTGGCGGCGCGATCAATCATGGCGACATCCGCCTCGGGCAGGCGCATCGAGATCGGGTATTCCTTGCGCTCAGAGGTCGTGGCCATGGCGAATCTCCTTGGTCAGCATATAGAGCCTTGTATCGCGTATTACAATACGATAACGTTGCGCCTACAGTCAATGACCTCATGAGGAGAGGCGGCGAGGCCAATGATGACCGGGTCAGCGAGGGATTCCGACAGGTTATTTTGCTACGCCATGGCTCGCCAGAACACGCTGGGCTACGCGATAGCACGCTCACCCGCGCCAATTGCCGCCGAATATTCACCTTCAATTTCCGTTGCTTATGCTTCCCTCGCGGCGAATGCTGCAAGTTATGACCTTGCGAGCCCCAGGAAACCCGGCAAAGATGACAGGAGGAGAGCGCGAAGCGCTGCTCGAATCCTTGCTGCTGGACGAGCCGGAGCTGACGTTTACGCCGCGCGGCAATCCCGACCCTCGCCTTCTGCGTCTCGTCGGCATCCTGGCGAGGCAGGCGGCGCAGGAGTGCTATGCAGAGGAAGTGAAGATGTCACGGCAAAGGAGGAAGCGCTCCTCCTGATACGGATGGGAGCCAAGTTTTGAAAGTCGCGATATACGCCCGTTATTCTTCCGACAATCAACGCGACGCTTCCATCGCCGACCAGTTCCGCATGTGCCGCCTCCATGCAGAGAAGCAGGGTTGGCATATCGTCGAGGAGTATTCCGACCACGCGATCTCCGGCGCGTCGCTGATCCGCCCGGGCATCCAGGCGCTCATGGCCGACGCTATGGGCGGCCGCTTTGACCTGATCCTCGCCGAGGCGATGGACCGCCTCTCGCGCGACCAGGAAGACATCGCGGGCATCTTCAAGCGCATGTCCTATGCGGACGTGAAGATGTTCACCCTGTCGGAAGGCGAGGTGACGCACCTGCATGTCGGGCTCAAGGGCACGATGAATGCGCTGTTCCTGAAGGATCTGGCCGACAAGACCCGCCGCGGACAACGCGGCCGGGTTGAGGCAGGCAAATCGGGCGGCGGAAACGCCTATGGCTACGATGTGGTCAAAAAGCTCGATGCGAACGGCGAACCGATCCGCGGCGATCGCACCATCAACGAATTCCAGGCCGAAGTCGTGCGCCGCATCTTCCGCGACTATGCCGCCGGCAAATCGGCCAAGACTATCGCCTTCGCCCTGAACAAGGAAGGCATTCCCGCTCCGTCAGGCGGAGACTGGGGTTTCAGCACGATCAACGGCAACCCGAAGCGCGGCAACGGCATCCTCAACAACGAGATGTATGTCGGCAAGATCGTCTGGAACCGCCAGCGCTTCGTCAAGGATCCGAACACCGGCAAGCGGCAGGCCCGCCCCAACCCGGAAGAGGAATGGGTCATCCAGGAAACGCCGGAGCTGCGCATCCTCGATGACGATCTCTGGAACGCGGTGAAGGCGCGACAGGAGAAGAACAAGATCGCCCGGAAGGATAACGGCGAGGCCGATCTCTCCCGGATCAATACCCGCCGCCGCCCCAAATACCTCTTCTCGGGACTGACCAAATGTTCCTGCTGTGGTGGCGGCTATTCCGCGATTTCGGCGACGCTGATCGGATGTGCGACGGCGCGCAACAAGGGGACCTGCAACAACCGGGTCAACATCCGCCGCGACGAGCTTGAATCGCGTGTACTCAATGCGCTGCGCACCAAGCTCGTCGATCCGGAGCTCTTCGCCCATTTCTGCGAGGTCTTCACGCAGGAGATGAACCGTCTGCGCATGGAAGGCCGTGCGGGTATCGCGTCGGCCGAGGCGGAACTGGCCAAGGTCAACCGAGAACTGGAAAAGATCCTCGACCTGTACCTGAGCGACGCCCTTTCGGTCGACATGGTGAAAGAACGCAGCAAGAAGCTCGAGGCCCGAAAGACCGAACTGGAACAGTTCCTGGCCGAAGCCGACGAGCCGCCACCGCTGCTGCACCCGAGCATGGCACTGCAATACCGCAAGCGGGTCCAACAGCTTTACGACGCTCTGCAGGACGAAGATGAGGGGAAGCGGATCGAGGCCGCCGACACGCTGCGCTCGCTCGTGGATCAGATCGTGCTGACCCCAGTCGACGGCAAGGTGGAGATCGACGTTCAGGGCGATCTCGCTGGAATCCTTACGATTTCCACGCAAAGCAAAAACCCCGCAGCGGGCGCTACGGGGTCGCAAGTAAAGATGGTTGCGGGGGCAGGATCTAATCTTCACTTGCGCCCCGAGCAAGTAAAGATGGTTGCGGGGACCGGCGTCGATCATAACTTGCGATCGACGCCGGTAAAGATGGTTGCGGGAGNCGCAACTACCGATACCGACATTCGCTCCAAATTGCTGTCTAATCAGGTCAGCGCGGCTCTGACAGGGGCGCAACGCACAAGCGTGCGGTCGCCAAAAGAGCCTCAAGGAGGCCCGGAATTCATCGACAAAGATGGACCAAAAAGGAAAAGCCGCCACACTTCGCAGCGTGACGGCTTCCTGAACCTGATCAGCCGATGCCTGATCGTGAGGCTTTTTCCCCTTACAGGATGGCCACCTCGGGCGCCGCTCGGACCTGCACGTCGTCGTGCTTGATGTTTTGAGACCGTGAGGCATAGGCACGGTCTGTCTTGATGAATGGAGTAATAGCGTAACAGGCCTCGAATGTCAATCATGATGACGGTCGCACCGCGTTCAAGTCGCTCAGCAGGCAGACCCCGCGCTCTACGATCGCACCCTGCTCTCGCAGACATTCCGCCACAGAGATAATCGATGTTCCCGATGACACAAGATCATCGATCAGGGCAATCCTCTGCCCTGCCAGCGCCGGGACTTCTCCGCTTACGGTAAACGGTTGAAAAAAGCGCCGCATCGGTTTGGCAACTTCCTTCATCTGGAAATCCGTGTCCCGCTTCGCCCTCCTCAGTTGGCCGAGTTCGGCCTTGAAAGCTCTCTCATCACGATCTTTCGTGAACTGCGGAAAGCTGGCATCAATGGCGTCCAGAACCTCACGGACCGTCCGTTTGCGCAGAAAGTTCGATTCTACGAGTGGCAATCCCGACACCTCCGCCACGCGCGTTGCAAACAATCGGCATAGGGGTTTACTCGACGGGACATCCACGAGAGCATCGACATCCAGATCGCCGACGAAAACGGCGAGGATCTCATCAGCGCGCTTGTAGAGCATCTGGTGGTACATTGGCTGCATACGGTAGCCATTCATTTGCTTCAGCGCGTAAACCAGCGGATTGCCGTCACGGTCATGCCCCTTCGTAGTCTTGCGGCGGAAGACATATTGAATCCGCAGCCCGTCTATCGCGCCCTCTGTCGGATTTCCTTCGATGGAGGTATCCACGAGTTCCTGATGGGAGTGGTCGATAATCACCGTCTTGTTGGCGTAAACATTTATCCCCAAGAACCCTCAACCTCCCACCCTACTCATGTAAATAGAACAGCACATCTGCCGTATGCGAAGTCTTCGTGTATATGACCTCGCTCCGAGAAGCACACGCAAATGGTGCCTTGCACGACATCGAAGCGAATTAGTTCCCCAGACGTCGAGCCTTTGCGAACCCGCGATCTGTGGCGATGAAACGCTCCAGCATCGGCACGATGAGCCTGACGGGATCGGCCGCGGGCTGGCCACTTTCGCGTGCCAGCACCTCAGCATAGGCGATCAGATCGCGGTGGAGCGCGCCCGGCAGCTCCACCGTCACTTTGACGGGTTTGTCCTCAACAAGCGGTCCAAGTTTCAGCTTCGTCATGGTCAATTCCTGTAAGGTTCGAGTACGAGATCTCGGGTGACGATGACCCTGACCGGATAACCCGGTCGGATGGTCAGCGTTGGGGCAACCTGCAATTGTCGCTGGACGATCTGCTGTCCGGCCTGATTGATGGTGTCCTGTGCCCCATCGCGGATGGCGCGGATCAAGCGGTCTTCGTCGTCGGTCGCCAGTTCCGTGCCGATGCCGAGCAGCGTGGACAGGCCCGCCGCTTTCATCAGATCCCACCAGTGGTAATCGACGCCATCCTCCAGACCGGCATAACCGGAAGCGTCCGCGCCAGGCTGAAGCTCCAGCACGATGGAGCGGCCATTGGGGAGGATCAGGCGGTTCCAGACCAGCAGCACGCGGCGTTGGCCGAATTGCACACCGGCGTCATATTGACCGATGATCCGCGTTCCCTGTGGGATCAACAGCAGGCCGCCGGTCGGGCTGTCATAGACATTCTCCGTGACCTGCGCGGTGATCTGGCCGGGAAGGTCCGAACGGATGCCGGTAATCATAGCAGCCGGGATCACGGCCCCTGCCTGAAGGATGTAGGGTGACGCTGGTGCCATGATCCGATCCATGGCGACGGTCTGACGGTCCACCGGCCCGTTCAGGAATGCTGTGTGTCGGTCCTGCGTTGCGGGCTGACCGCCAAGGTCAAGCCCCGCTAGGCCCGGCATATTGGAACCCGGTGTTGTCGTTATCCTCTGCCCCGGCTGGAAGAACACGGTGCTAAGACGTGCGGCTTCTTCCTCGGCGAGACGGCGTTCCTCGGCAGGATCACGGGCGGGCGCAGCCATAGCGGGCGGCGTAACGGACTGCCCCCTGTTCTGGGCGTCGAGGATCGGGCCGCCGAGGTCTCCCGGTAAAGCTGGTCCCAGGACGGGGCCGGTATAATCGCGCGGCAGACGGGACAATCCGTCCGCTGTGGGGCGGTTCTCGGTCGAATAGAGTTCCTCGCCATTTCCACTCATGTCGCGGGTCTGGAGCGCATAGATCAATGCGCCGCCAATGCCGAGGAGCGCGACGGCGCCCACACCGGCCAGCATCTTGCGTGACAGGCGGGTGACGCGCGGCGGCTCGGCGCGCAGACGCATAGGAGGCGCGTTGGTGGTCGTCTCTTGGCTCATGACGGCTTCTCCCCGGTGTTTGCGGACTGGGTCGCCTGCCTTTGTTCAACGCGGACAATCCTGACGGTCTGCTGGCGATCGCCGCTGCCAAGGCGCAACTCGGCAGCCCCGAACATGCGATCCACGATCAGGATGTTCTGGTGAATGCGGCTGTTGACGATCTGCGTTTCGCGGTTCGGACCTATGACGAAGATCGGCGGCATCTCGCCCTGCACGATGCCACGCGGGAAGACGACATAGACACGGCGCCCATCGTCAAAGACGGAAATCGGCCGCCATGGTGGCCTGTCTCCGGTCAGTCCATAACGATAGTTGCGGGCCGTCTCGGCAGGGATGATGGGAGCTGCCGGGACGGTGACGCGCTGACCGGCAGGTAGCGCGGGATAGGCCCAGGCCACCGCGGGCATATAGAGCGCCGCGCGGGCGCGAAGTTCAATGAGATAGACGCGGCGATCCGTACTGATGACAAGATTGGTGGAAATATCCTCACGGGTGGGTTTGACGAGGATATGGACGCGGCGGCTTGTACCCGATCCGCTTTCGGTATCACCAATGATCCATCGGGCCGTATCGCCTGCCGCAATCGGCCCCGCGCCGGTCAGGCTTTCGCCGGGTTCCAGCGCGATTGTCGTGATCTGCCCCGGGGCGGCATAGACCTGATAGAGCGCACCTTCCGACCAGGGGTAGATCTGGATCGCGTTGTAGTAGCCTTCACGCCGCGGTTCGACACGGGCGGCGGCATTAGCATTCTCGACGCGGCCAGTCGGCGTCGCGGCAACGGTCCCGCCGCGCGCCACAGTCCATGCCGGGGGTGTGTGCAAAGGCCGGGGCCGGTCATCGGGAACGGCTGCCGGTACGACAGGAAGCGACGGCACATCGTCATCATAGCTGAACTGCGGGGTGCGGTTGGTTGCGCAACCGGCCAGGATGGTGGCGGACAGCAACAAAGCCGCCAAAGCGGGTTTACGGAAAACCGGCAAGCCCGAAATAAGAACCATTGTGCGGGTCATTGGCTCATCTCCCGCGACCATGAAATTGCATTGACGTAGATGCCGAGCGGATTGGCGCGCAGGCGTTCAGCATCGCGCGGCGTCTGGATCACGATGGTCAAGATTGCCGTCCAGCGTTCGGTCGTGGAGAGCTGGCCGTTTTCGTAATGGCGCTCCGTCCAGGCGACACGGAAGCTGTCATTCGAGGCGCGGATCACCGACGACACCTCGACCGCGATCTGCTGACGCCCGACCTTGGTGAACGGGTCATTGGCGCGAGCATAATCATTGAGGGTTGCCGCACCCCGATCCGTGGTGAACTCATAGGCGCGCAGCCAGTTCTGCCGCACGATGATGGCGTCGGACGGGATCGAGCGCGTCTGCTCGATGAAGCGGCCGAGATGGAATGCGATCTGGGGATCGGTCGGGCGATAGTCAGCCACGGCGGGCGCAACGGCCTGCGACTGGCCGAGATTATCGACCTGCACCACCCAGGGCACGACCGTCCCACGCGCCGATTGCCAGACAAGGGCCGAGGCGAAACCGGCAGAGAGGATCAGCGAGCTGAAGGCCATGATGCGCCAGTTCTTTGCCTGCACGCGAGCCGAACCGATGCGCTCGTCCCAGGCCTGGGCAGCCTTCTGATAGGGCGTCTCAGGCTCGGGCGATTTGCCGTAATGGGCGGATGGACGTTTGAAGATGTTCATGAGCGGTCACTTTCGGAAAGATTGATGGAGGAGCCGCCGCCATGGCTGTCGCCGGAGCGCACGGCATGGGCGGCCATCGACGTGCCGTGGTTGAGTGTCTGTTTGCGCTGCATCTGCTTTGCCCATTCCGGAGAGCCGCCAGCCTGCGCGGCGGGTGACGGGGCAGCGCTTGCAGCCTCGCTGGCGCCTCCGGCTGTCCCAGCCGTCGAAGAGCCGCCGCTGACGCCGAAAGCGGCACGCGCTCCATCGGAAAAGCTGGATTTGACGTCCTCCGATGCCTTCGAGGCAGCACGTTTCAGGGGCGATGCGGCGGCGGAACCTGCGGCACGGGCAACACCACCCAGACCGGAGGCAACACTGGCAGCGCCGAATTGGCCAAGCGAACCGACACTGTAGGCGGCGCTCGCCGCACCTGCGGCGGCAGCACCACCCCGCACGGCAGCGGCTCCACCAGAGAGCGCTGCTGCTCCTCCCTTCGCGGCCATGCCTACGGCGGCACCACCGGCAAGTATCATGCCGCCTGCGGCAAGGCCGGTTCCAACGGCAGCACCTGCGCCAAGCTGCGGCCCGCCGGAAACCAGACCAGAAGCGATGCCGGGACCGAATATTCCGAGGCCGAGAAGGGAAAGGGCCGCCAGCACGATCGCCATGGCATCGTCGATGGTCGGTGTTGCGCCGCCGAAGCCCGCCGTGAACTGCGAGAACAGGGTTGAGCCGATGCCGACGATAACGGCCAGCACCAGAACCTTGATTCCAGAGGAAACGACATTGCCCAGCACCCGCTCAGCCATGAAGGCGGTCTTGCCGAAGAGGCCGAAGGGGATCAGCACGAAGCCTGCGAGTGTCGTCAGCTTGAACTCGATCAGGGTGACGAAGAGCTGCACTGCGAGAATGAAGAAGGCGAGCAGCACCAGAGCCCATGCGAACATCAGGCAGGCGATCTGGATGAAGTTCTCGAAGAAGGACCAATAGCCCATCATGTCGGATATGGATTCGAGCAGCGGCCGACCGGCATCGAGGCCGGTCTGCGCCACCTTGCCGGGACGCAGCAGATCGGCAGCAGAAAAGCTGGTGCCCGACCCTTTCAGGCCCAGACCGGCGAAGCTGTCGAAGATGATCTGCGCGAGATTGTTCCAGTTGCCGATCAGATAGGCGAAGACGCCAACGAACAGCGTCTTCTTGACCAGCCGGGCGATGATGTCGTCGTCCGCGCCCCAACTCCAGAACAGCGCCGCCAGCGTCACATCGATGACGATCAGTGTGGTGGCGATGAAGGCGACTTCACCTCCAAGCAGACCGAAGCCACTGTCGATATAGCTGGTGAATACACCCAGGAAATTGTCGATGACGCCGGTGCCGCCCATGGTTCACTCTCCCCCGTTCTGATGCGGGGCGGCGGGCACCGGCGTCCGGCCGAGAAACCGATCGCGGTTCTCGGCCCAGGAGGCGAGGCAGCCGGGATCGTTCACGGCGGCCTCGCCTAACTGCTGGCAACGGCGCAGTCTCTGGCGCAGCGGATCGGCAGAGGGCTGAAGCGATGGAGCCGTGCGGTTCTGCGCCGGTTCATTCTCGCGGGTCATTTCGATCACCGTGGCGGTGATGGCGATAGCCACGAATATGATCGCGCCCAGTCGTGCCAGCATCTTGCCGTCCATGTCGCGCCCCTCCTGTCCGGTCAGTTGTTGCCGTTGCCGAACATTCGGGCATTGCCGGGCTGGTAGCCCGATCCCGGCGTCAGGAAGCGCTCGCGCTGGACGCGGCCCTGTTCGGCGGCGGTGGCACGCTCGGCCTCGATCAGTGCCTCGGACCGGCCATTGGCCGACATCAGCGCGATCAGGTCGGAAAGCTGCTGCGACTGGAGGGCGAGAAGCTGATTGCCCGCCTGCGTGGCCTGCAATGCGCCAGTGGCATTCTGGCTCTGGTCGACAAGGGCGGACATCTCGGCGCGGTTGGCATCGATATTGCCCACTACGCCGGCCTGCACACGCATGGCGTCTTGCAAGCCGCCGACAGTATTTTGCCAGCGCGAACGGGCATCTTCGACAAGCTGGGTGTCGGTGGCCGACAGTGAGACATTGCCGTATTGGGTCTGGAAGATCTGATCGACGTTCTGCACGTCGAAGGCGATGTTTTGGGCCTGGCTCAGGAGCTGCTGCGTGCGCTGCATATTCTGCTGCAAGGTCTGGAGCGAGGAATATGGCAGGCTAGTCAGATTGCGCGCCTGATTGATGAGCATCTGCGCTTCGTTCTGAAGCGAGGTGATCTGGTTGTTGATCTGCTCCAGCGTGCGCGCAGCGGTAAGCAGGTTCTGGGCATAGTTTGTCGGATCATAGACGATGCGGCCGAAGCCAAAGGCGTGAGCCGGATTTGTCAGGATTGGCGATAGTACGGCCGGCATGGCGAGGGTCAGCGCCAACATGGATGCATTGGCAAAACGCGAAATGGGGATACGGATCATGACAAGGTCTCCTCTTACTGGATGTCGTCGGGGTGAATTGAAGCTGGCCTGTTCGGCTGAGCGGGTTCGGGCCGTTCGACAAGATTGGTGAGATCGGGGATCAGCTCGGCCGCCCATTCGACGCCGCGATCGCGCAGCCAGGCGGCGAGGAAGCCCTCCTGCCCATGCTCGGCGACAAGATCGGCGATGGGGGTCTGATCAGTTTTGGATGATGCAGCGCAGAGCGCGAGCCCGACTTCGGAAAGGCCCAGCTCGAATAGGCGATTGCCGCGACGTGACTGGCAGTAATAGTCCCGCTTGGGTGTCGCCCGTGCGAGGATCTCGATCTGCCGGTCATTGAGACCAAAACGTCGATAGATCGCAGTGATCTGCGGCTCGATGGCCCGTTCGTTCGGCAGGAGCAGCCGCGTTGGGCAGCTTTCGATGATGGCCGGCGCGATATTGCTGCCGTCAATGTCCGAGAGTGACTGCGTGGCGAAGATGACGCTGGCGTTCTTCTTCCTGAGCGTCTTCAGCCATTCGCGGAGTTGGTTGGCGAACCCTTCGTCATCCAGCGCCAACCAGCCTTCGTCGATGATGAGTAGCGTCGGTCGACCGTCGAGCCGGTCGCCGATCCGATGAAACAGATAGGCCAGCACAGCCGGCGCTGCGCCCGTGCCCACCAGGCCCTCGATCTCGAAGGCTTGCACATCGGCGTGGCCGAGATGTTCGGCCTCGGCGTCGAGCAACCGGCCATAGGCGCCGCCGATGCAATAGGGCCGCAGCGCCTGCTTCAGGTCATTGGATTGCAGTAGGACCGCAAGGCCGGTGATGGTGCGCTCGCTGACGGGTGCCGATGCCAGCGAGGTCAGCGCCGTCCAGATATGCTCCTTCACCTCCGGCGTGATGGTCATGCTTTCACGCATCAGGATTGCAGCGATCCAGTCAGCGGCCCATGACCGCTCATAAGCATCATCGATGCGCGCGAGCGGTTGCAGGGAGACGGAAACCTCCGATCCCTCGGTCAACCCGCCGCCGAGGTCATGCCAGTCGCCGCCCATGGCCAGCGCGGATGCCCGGATCGATCCCCCGAAATCGAAGGCGAAGATCTGGCTGCGTTCATAGCGGCGGAATTGCAGCGCCATCAGCGCCAGCAGCACGGACTTGCCTGCGCCGGTCGGGCCGACGACGAGGGTATGGCCGACATCGCCGACATGAAGGGAAAGCCGGAACGGCGTCGAACCTTCGGTCTTGCCATACAGCAAGGGGGGCGCTCCGAGGTGTTCGTTCCGTTCCGGCCCCGCCCACACGGCCGATAGCGGGATCATGTGGGCAAGGTTAAGCGTCGAAATCGGTGGCTGACGGACATTGGCGTAGGCATGTCCGGGGATCGAGCCGAGCCAGGCATCGACGGCATTGACGGTTTCGGGCATGGCCGTGAAGTCACGGCCTTGAATGATCTTCTCGACCAGACGCAGCTTCTCGTCGGCGATCTGCGGATCAATGTCCCAGACGGTGACGGTCGCTGTGACATAGGCCATTCCCGCGACGTCAGCGCCCAGCTCCTGCAAGGCCATATCGGCATCGAGCGCCTTGTTGGACGCATCCGTGTCCAACAGCGCCGATTGTTCGTTGGTCATCACTTCCTTGAGGATCGCGGCGATGGATTTGCGCTTGGCAAACCACTGGCGGCGGATTTTGGTCAGCAGCTTCGTCGCGTCCGTCTTGTCCATCAGGATGGCGCGGGTTGACCAGCGATACGGGAACGCGAGCCGGTTCATCTCGTCGAGCAGGCCAGGCGTGGTTGCTGTCGGGAAGCCAATGATGGTCAGGACGCGCAGATGCTGATTGCCCAGGTGCGGTTCCAGTCCACCGGTTAGCGGTTGGTCGGCCAGCAGCGCATCGAGGTGCATCGGCACTTCGGGCACGCGGACGCGATGACGGTTCGTGGAAATAGCCGAATGAAGATAGGTCAGCGTGCCAGCATCATCCAGCCAGCGGCATTCCGGCATGAAGCCGTCAAGCAGCGCCAACACGCGGTCGGTGCGGTCGATGAAGCCGCGCATCAGTTCATGCGGATTGACGCCGGATTGTTCGCGGCCCTCATAGAGCCAGGTCTCGGCACGGGCGGCGTCTTCCGCGGGCGGCAGCCAGAGGAAGGTCAGGAAATAACCCGACACGAAATGCGTGCCCGCTTCCTCGAACCCGGCCTTGCGCTCGGCATCGACCAGTGCAGAAGCCGCATCTGGAAAACGGCTGTCGGGATAGGTCGCGGCCTCCGAGCGTTGTGCCTCGACGAAGAGCGACCAGCCGGAGCCAAGACGGCGCACGGCGTTGTTGATGCGACCGGCAACCGCAACCAGTTCGGCGGCGACAGCAGAATCCAGATCCGGCCCACGAAACTTCGCGGTCCTCTGGAAACTGCCATCCTTGTTCAGCACAATGCCGGGACCGACCAAGGCTGCCCATGGCAGATAGTCGGAAAGCCGAGCAGCGGTGCGGCGATATTCGGTGAGGTTCATCATACTCTCGCCCTCACACCGACAGATGACCGGGGATGCGCAGATGCCGGCGTCCAACCTCGACGAAGAGCGGATCGCGTTTGGCGGCCCATACCGCGAGGAAGTGTCCGATGGCCCAGATGGCGATGCCAACCAGCCAGAGACGAAGGCCAAGGCCGACGGCCCCGGCCAGCGTGCCGTTCACAATGGCGATTGAACGCGGAGCGCCGCCGAGCAGGATATGCTCGGTCAGCGCCCGGTGAACCGGGATCGAAAATCCCGGCACCGCGTCGAGCTGTTCGAGGCCGCCCGCCATCAGATGAGCGCCCCGCCGCCGAACGAGAAGAACGACAGGAAGAACGAACTTGCTGCGAAGGCGATGCTAAGGCCGAAGACGATCTGGATCAGACGGCGGAAACCGCCCGAGGTATCGCCGAACGCGAGCGCCAGCCCGGTAGCGATGATGACGATCACCGCAATGATCTTGGCAACCGGCCCCTCGATCGACTGAAGGATCGATTGAAGCGGCGCCTCCCACGGCATGGACGAGCCGGAGGCATGAGCGGCGGGCGCCAGCATCAGACTGATGGAAACAGTGGCAGCGGCGGTTGCCATGATGCGGCAGCCGCGCGAAATCGTGCGGATCATGAAGGATCTCCAATGAAAGAACTCAAGGGCAAAAACGCATGATTTGCGTGGCTTTTCCCTGGGTTCTGTTGCGTTTTGATCGGCACTTGGTCCGATCGGTAAATCTTTCCCGTCGAAGGACAGATATTCGCCGCCCTTCGGTTCTGAACCATTCTCCAATTCGTGCCCCTGATGCCGTTTCTCTTCCGGCTTCGGTCACAGAGTGGCGTTCGGCTCCCGGCTTCCCATTCTCCTTTAAGAGCGCAGCCCAGACCTGCCGGGCTCGCTAGCCAGTCATCAGGACAGCCGGGATATCGTGGACGATGCGCCTTCCTCTGCGTTGGCGTCGCGCCGCTCGTAGGGGCGCTGATCACGCAGGATCTGGAAGGCAATCGTCAAAAGCTTGCGTGCTATTGCAACGCGCGCCTTGTTGGTTCCTCTCAATTTCAGATGCTCATACTGGGCGCGAAGGTGCGGGTCGGTCGCGACGGCTGGCTGAACAGCCTCGACAAAAGCCCAGCGCAACCACTTGTTGCCCTGTTTGATGATCCTGCCGTGATATGTCTTGCCGCCCGACGAATAGGTCGAAGGAACGAGACCGGCATAGGCGGCCAGCTTCTTTGGATTGCGGAAACGGCCAATGTCATCAATCTCGGCATCGATCAGTCTGGCGAAGAACTCTCCGATACCGGGGATGGTCTTCAGTAGCTTCACATTTGCGTTGGTCTTCGTCATCGCCCGGATCGTGGTTTCCGCCTGTTTGATCCGTTCGTTGATGTCGCCGATGAATGCCAGGCTCCGATCAATCTGAACACGGTCGATTTCCGACACATCCAGCGTGGCAAGCTGCTGTCGCCCAACTTTGCCAAACAGGTCGCCCAGCTTCTTCAACTGCGCCGTTTGCTCCGGATAACGGTCGAATGCTGTCACGATCCGGTTCTTCACCATCGTGCGAAGCCGCACGTAAAACATCCGTTCACGCAGCGCGAGGCGTAGCTCCCGGGCCCTATCCGACGGCGCATAAGCTTCTGGAACCAGATCAGCGCGGAGAAGATGGGCAAGAACGGTTGCGTCGATCTTGTCTGTCTTGATCTTCGCGTCGGCGATCGCCTTCACCTTCAAAGGATGGGCGAGCACGACATCGTCGCAGATATCGTCGAGCCAGTCGTAGATCACCATCCAATTGCGCGTGGCTTCTACGACAGCGTGGCTGTTGTCTCGATAGCGCTCAAGAAATGAAGCAAGCGATTGCCGATCGTTCTTCACTCGGCCAGACCGTAGCGTCTTCCCGGCGGAATCCTGAACAACCAGATGACTATAGGCTTTGTGGTAATCGACCCCGATGTGGTAATCATAAAGTGCAGTCACGTTTTGCTCTCCTTCATTGAAGCGTTTCAAACCCCAATAAGGTAAGCCAAACGGCACAAAACGTGACTGTCCCAAAATCATCTGCATCTCAGCGATCCGTTCTTCCAGTGAGCGCGACCTCTTTCATGCCACCTCCTTTCGAGGTGGTAGCGGGGGTAAGGACGTAGTCGCCGTCCGGTCCCAGCCCATCGACGCGAGCAAGTTCGACCAACCGGCGCGACGATCCGCGTCCGGCGAGGATAGCAACAAGGTCGATGGTCTCGGCGATCAGCGCGCGCGGGACGGTGATGACGGCTTCCTGGATGAGCTGTTCGAGGCGGCGCAGCGCACCGATGCCGGAACCGGCATGGATGGTGCCGATGCCGCCGGGATGGCCTGTTCCCCAGGCTTTGAGCAGATCAAGGGCTTCGGAACCGCGGACCTCACCGACCGGAATACGATCAGGGCGCAGGCGCAGCGAGGAGCGCACCAGATCGGAAAGCGTGGCAACGCCGTCCTTCGTGCGCATGGCCACGAGATTGGGCGCGGCGCATTGCAGCTCGCGCGTGTCTTCAATGATGACCACTCGGTCCGAGGTCTTCGCTACCTCAGCCAAGAGCGCATTGGTCAGTGTGGTTTTGCCGGTGGAGGTGCCGCCAGCCACAAGAATGTTGGCGCGTGTGGCGACGTTCAGACGCAGCACCTCCGCCTGAAGGCTGGTCATGATCCCAGCGGTCACATAGTCATCAAGCGTGAACACCGCGACGGCGGGCTTGCGGATGGCAAAGGCGGGCGCGGCGACAACGGGCGGCAAAAGGCCCTCGAACCGTTCGCCGGTCTCGGGTAGCTCTGCCGAGACGCGCGGCGACCGGGCATGAACCTCCGCGCCGACATGATGGGCGACGAGACGCACGATCCGTTCGCCATCGGCGGCGGACAGCTTCTCCCCCGTATCGGCCAACCCTTCGGACAGACGGTCCACCCAGATACGGCCATCCGGGTTCAGCATCACCTCGATCACACCGGGATCTTCCAAAAACCCGGCGATGGAAGCCCCAAGCGCGGTGCGCAGCATCCGCGCGCCACGGGCAATCGTTTCCGGTTTCTGATGTGATGCAGTCATGGCGGCCCCGTTCATGACGGGGCGCGCAAAAGACGGACCCCGGATCGGGGTCGATTAAAAGAACCTGATTTTGGGCTGTTTCAACAGGTGTTTACGCTCGTGCGGCCATCGGCGGAGCATGGCGGTGAATAGGACGGGTTGCAATCCTAGATCCTATCGCCATCACCTTCGGTTTTACCGCCCGGTGGGGTGTCGTGTAGCGCAGCCATGTCGTGCGATATTTCTTTGAGGAACCTGTCACCGTTAGCGAGACGCTTGCCAAGGGCCTGCATGAACCCCTCAAAGCGCTCGTTTCCCTTGATGCGCGCAGATTGTTTTGCACTGTCGGGCAGCGGCGGCGTGAGGGTCAGCCAGAATTGTATAAATAGCGAAAGGGCTTCGCCCAGCACGGCGATATCCTCGTCCAGTATGTCGAACTGACGGCCAAGCTTGTCCAGGCGGCGCGACATGGCGGCTTCCAGCCGTTCAGTCGTATCGCCTGACATGAAGGATGCCACGGCAGCCTCGATCACTGCAGATTTCGAGACATTGCGACGCAAGGCCAGCGCTTCCACCTGTTTCAGCAGAGCGGGGTCGAAGTAGACATTCATGCGGGTGCGCGTCGTCATGGGCAGCCTTTCAAAGCTCTATACCGTCATCGGGGTTCATCGACGCCTGACGGGCGCTCATCCGCATTCGCGAACGCAGTGCGCGGGACTTGGCCGCGTCCACGTCCGGTTCGTCGTCCAGAATGTCGAACTCCTGGGCAGGCGGTGTCGGCTGCGGGACGATTTCCTCATGCTCGGGCAATTCCGGCTCGCGGCGGATGCCGGCATTGTCGGGATCGCCCTCCGCGCCACTGGCAGAGGTCGTCGTTGGCCTGTCCGCCGCCACGATAACGCGGTTCGTCCAGTCGTCGGTTACCGGCTTAGTCGCCGGCACGGATGGCAGTTCCGGCGGCGGCAGGATGCGCTCCTGCAATCGCGCATCCTCGAAATACCGGGCCTTCTTCGCCCGGATCGGCGGCGTTCCTGCAACCATGACGATCTCGTCGGCGGGCGGAAGCTGCATGATTTCGCCGGGGGTCAGCAACGGCCGCGCAGTCTCCTGCCGCGAAACCATCAGATGTCCGAGCCAAGGAGCGAGACGATGACCGGCATAGTTGGTGGAATCGCGCATTTCGGTCGCGGTGCCGAGCGAGTCCGACACGCGCTTGGCGGTGCGCTCGTCGTTGGTGGCAAAGGCGACGCGCACATGGCAGTTGTCGAGGATGCTATTGTTCGGCCCGTAGGCGCGCTCGATCTGGTTGAGCGATTGGGCGATGAGGAAGGATTTGAGGCCGTAGCCGGCCATGAAGGCGAGCGCGGACTCGAAAAAATCCAACCTGCCCAATGCCGGAAACTCGTCCAGCATCATGAGTAGGCGATGGCGCTTGCCTGAAAGGGTCAGTTCCTCGGTCAATCTGCGGCCGATCTGGTTGAGGATGAGCCGGATTAACGGTTTCGTCCGGTTGATGTCGGACGGCGGGACGACAAGGTAGAGCGTGACCGGCCGCCGGCTGCCGACCAGATCGGCAATCCGCCAGTCGCAGCGGTCTGTGACGCGCGCCACGACCGGATCGCGATAGAGGCCGAGAAACGACATGGCGGTCGAAAGCACACCCGAACGCTCGTTCTCGCTCTTGTTCAGCAACTCGCGGGCCGACGACGCGATGACTGGATGAACGCCGGCTTCGCCCAGATGCGGCGTGTCCATCATCGCGCGCAAAGTCGCTTCGACGGGACGGCGCGGATCGGACAGGAAGTTGGCGACGCCGGACAGGGTTTTATCCTTCTCGGCATAGAGGACGTGCAGGATCGCCCCGACAAGCAGGCTGTGGCTGGTTTTTTCCCAATGGTTGCGCTTATCGAGACTGCCTTCGGGATCGACCAATATGTCCGCGATATTCTGCACGTCGCGGACTTCCCATTCGCCCTGGCGCACCTCCAGCAGCGGGTTATAGGCGGAGGACTTCGCATTGGTCGGATCGAACAGCAGGACGCGACCGTGCCGAGAACGGAAGCCCGCTGTCAGGGTCCAGTTCTCACCCTTGATGTCGTGGACGATGCAGCTTCCTGGCCAGGTCAGTAGCGTCGGCACTACAAGGCCGACGCCCTTACCAGACCTCGTGGGAGCGAAGCATAGGACGTGTTCTGGCCCGTCATGGCGCAGATAGTCGCGTTCGTATCGACCGAGCAGGACGCCATCGGGGCCGAGTAGTCCCGCGCTGCGGATTTCCTTGTCCTCGGCCCATCGTGCCGAACCGTAAGTGGCGACGCCGCGAGCTTCGCGCGCCCGGATGATCGACATGAGGATGGCGGCAGCAATGGCGAGGATGCCGCCCGACGTGGCGATGGCCGCGCCCTCCATGAAGATGGTGGGCGCATAGGCGTCGAAGGAGAACCACCACCAGAAGAAGGCGGGCGGATGATATAATGGCCAACCGGCCAGATCGAACCAGGGGTTTCCGAGCTGGGGCTGAAAGCCGAGCCGGAACGCCACCCACTGCGTCGCGGCCCATGTCATCGTCATGACAATGGTGAAGACGACGGCTATTTGCCCCCAAAGTATTCGACCTCCGCGCATCGTGACTCCGACCGGAACAATTGATGGAGCCGATCAGAGAATGGGCAATTAAGGATGCGGCAACAGTAAAAGTGTTGAGGTAGGGTCGCCGGATACTATCGGCGGCAAATAGGATGGGTCGTAGCGGCACTATTGCGGCACTGTTCGGGATGGTTTACCGCGAATCAGGTTTTGACCGTGGGCTGCTCAATTTCGACGCTAAAGCCAGCAGTTTAGTCAGCGAGGGATCGCGGTTTTGTGGCGACCAGACTGCGGAAAAGGCGATAGTTTCGGGTTCGTCGCTGATCGGTAGAAAGATAACATTCGCTGCGCTGCCTGCTGTCCCTTCCTCGACAAACAGCGAAATGCCATGCCCGGCTGCAATCATTGACAAGAGTGCCGTGCGCCCGACGTCGACGCGTTGAAGCGGCGGCATAAGCCATTTTCCGGCTGAGCGCAGTAGGATCAGGCCCTGAACCTGGGGGCCTGTGCCGCCGTGGCGGACGAGGAATGTCTCCTCTGCAAGTTGTCGCCATTCGACATCTTGTTGGGCTGCCAACCGGTGCCTCACCGATAGCGCCACCATCAGGCGGTCACGCCAGATGACGCGGGAATGGAGGTCAGGGATTTCATGAGTGCAGGCCATGAAGGCGAGGTCTAGCCGGCCATCACGCAACATAAGCTGCGCCTCGCGCGCTGTGCTTTCGGTTATGTGTAGGCGGATACCTGGATGCTCATCGTAGAACCGGCGGAACAAACGATCGAGAATGGAGTCCGATGTTAAAGCATGAACCCCGATGCGAAGGTCGCCGTCCTCGCCGCGTGCCTGCATCCCGGCTGTCATGATCGCGTGATCGATGATGCCTAAGGCATCGCGAACCTGATCGACAAAACGGTGTCCGGCTCTAGTCAGCCGGACGCCGCGCGTGTTGCGTTCGAAGAGCACCACGCCAAGGTCTGCCTCCAGCGCCTTGATGCGGGCGCTGACACTGGACTGGCTTGTGCCGAGCGCCTGTGCGGCGCGATGGAAGCTGAGGTGCTCGGCGACGGCCAAGGTCTGGATCAGCGCGATCATCGGGATGCGCACGCCGAAAAGTGACAACGGGGCGTCTGCTGGCCGATGTTGTCGCCGGCGTCGCATGCTTAGGCCCCGGCATTTTGATATTGCCGAGTTGCCATACTCTGAGGCCAACCGCCCAAGGATAGTATGGCTGTGCCAAGCCCTGTCAGTCTTTCGGAAAATCCGCCCGCTGACGCGGGAGTTAGAGTGGGACCGATGACTTCGAGCGACATTTTAATATTCTCCCGAAAACGGCACGGTTTATTGCAGACTCACGTTCTATCAGTATAATGGACTGAAAATACCATCCAATTATCCGATCACATCCAGACCAATTGCTCGGCGACGCTAATCTGATCCCGTGGCCACGGGGTGTTGCTCAGAAAATATGGGATTTTGAATTCGGTTGCCGTCAGATGAACCGAAGCGTTACTCCTACCATTCTGTGCATAGAGGGCGAATCTGTATGGCCGCTCTAATTCCGGAAGCGAGCGCCTCAACAGTTGTCGGCAAGCTGGTAAGCAGTTGACGCTCATGCGCGACTTCAATGGCTTCGGAAAACAACGAACCCACCACAACGCCATCGCAGATTTTACCAATCGCGGCGGCGTGTTCGGGCGTGCGAACCCCAAACCCGGTGATGATGGGCAGGTCCGTGGCCCGCCTGATGCGTTTGACGCTAAGTGCCGCCGTGTCGAGCTGGGGCCATGCCCGCCCTGTCACTCCGGTTGCGGCAAGATTGTAGGGCATCTCGATTTTTGACCGCTCTCTCGACCACGGAGCAGTTGGCGCAACCTGAAGCGCCTCGAAGGCCGTCAGCTGACGGGTTGTTGCGTCGGGTCT